>CAXNNN010000163.1:0-7348 GCA_964203095.1 Verrucomicrobiaceae bacterium
CCGAACTACACCTCGCCCGGCGAGGGCTGGCCCCGTGTGCGTGAGTCCATGCTGAAGACGCTCGCGCTGCCCAAGACCGGCATGGCCATCACCATCGACCTCGGCGATGCGAAGGACATCCACCCGAAGAACAAGCAAGATGTCGGCAAGCGCCTCTCACTTTGGGCGCTGGGCACCGTCTATGGCAAAAACGTCCCCGCCACCAGCGGTCCACTGCCCGCAGGCTCGACCATCAATGGCCATGCGGTCACTGTTTCATTCCATCACACGAATGGCGGCCTCAAATCCATCAGCGGTGGCCCGCTCACCGGCTTCCAGATTGCCGGTGCCGATCAGCGATGGAAGCCCGCTGAGGCCAAGATCGTCGGCGAAACCGTCGTCGTCAGCAGCCCCGAGGTCGCGCAGCCCGTGGCCGTTCGTTACGCCTGGAAAGACTGGCCCGACTACAGCCTCGCCAATGGCGCTGGCCTGCCTGCCTCGCCTTTCCGCACCGATGACTGGCCTGTGCCAGTGATGAAGAAGTGACGGCAGAAGCCAATCAACCCAGCGTAGGCACGCGCTGAGCCGAACAATCATGAGCAGGCGTTTCAGCGCGATGGGGAGGTGAAGAAATGAGCACCGAGCCGGTCGTCAAACGAAGTGACATTATCCCCATTGGCGAGCCCTTCCACTCCTCTTCCCTGAGCCCCTTCATGACCATCTCGCGAAAGGCTCGGACGTGGGCGAGTTCGTGGCGGCCTTTGGGGTGGAGGAGGGCGATGTTTTAGCAGAACCACGAAGTGCCGTTTGAACTCTTCCTCAAACCTTTTCGTCTGCTCGAAATTTTCCCGCAAGAAAACGCTGTGGCGCGGGTATCTGGATCGTGACACCTATAGAACACGTTCCAAATACGGCACAGCAGCGTTCCAAGAATGCTGCGAGTGCGAACATCGAGGCTCCGGCGCTGGACCGGGGGCTGGCGATCCTTGAAGCGCTGGATGCAAGGCCGGAGGGAATGAGTTTGTCGGAGATCAGCCGCGTCATCGGCAGCCCGAAGAACTCGGCTGCGCGGCTGGTGCAGACTTTGATGGTGCGGGGCTATGTGGAGCGGGATGAGGCGACGATGATCATCCGGCTGACCGGAAAACTGCTGCGACTGGGGTATCCGCGTGTGGGTCGCGTGAGCCTTGTGGAATGTGCGCTGGAGCCGATGCGGATGCTGCGGGATGCAGTGGGGGAGACCGTGCAGCTTGGTATTCCGATTGGCGATGAGGGTGTCATCATCGAGCAGGTGGAGAGCACGCAGGCGGTGCGCATCTGCGTGGAGATCGGCCTGCGTTTTCCACTGCACAACAATGCGCCTGGAAAGGTGCTGCTGGCCTTTCAGCATCCGAAGGCTTGCGAGCGGACGATTCAGCGGCTGAAGCTGAAACGTTTCACCGCGCGCACGATCACCACGAAGGAGGCGCTGCGGATGGAATGCGAGCGCGTGGTGAAGCTGGGCTACGGCACGGACTGGGGCGAGGCGGATGAGGGCATTCATTGCGTGGCCGCGCCCGTTTTTGATCGGCCAAATCACCTGCTGGCGGTCGTTTGGGCCTCCGCGGTGGCCGGACGCATGCCGAAGGCGCATTTTCCCAAAGTGGCGGTCGAGGTGATGAAAGCCGCGCGTGAGATCGAAAGGAGACTTGGAGCATGAAGCAGGCGTTTTTGGCCTTGTGGGCATTTGGAGGCTTCTCAGCGGTTTTCGCGGATGAGTTCTTCACCTCGAAAATCGAGCCGATCCTGAAGCAACGTTGCTTTGAGTGCCATTCGCATGAGAAGAAGATGAAGGGTGGCCTCACGCTCGATTCCCGATCAGGGTGGGAACAAGGCGGCGACTCGGGGCCGGCGATTGTCGTGGGCAAGCCGGAGGAGAGCTTGCTCATCAAGATGGTGCGTTGGAGCGATGACGACCATCAGATGCCGCCGAAGGAAAAACTGCCGCCGGCGGAGATCGCGCTGCTGGAGGAGTGGGTGAAGCGTGGGGCACCCGATCCTCGTGTGCTGATGAAGAAACGGCCCACGGAGTCGGATTGGTGGTCGCTGAAGCCGCTGGTGGTGCCGAAGATGCCGGAAGTCGCGGGCGTGGAGCATCCGGTGGATCGTTTCATCCGCGCACGTCTTGCCGAACGGAAGATCACGCCTTCGCCGGAGGCGGATCGGCGCACCTTGATCCGGCGCGTCATGTTTGATCTGCATGGGCTGCCGCCATCTCATGGCGAGGTGGAGGCGTTTGTGAAGGACGCTGACCCGAAGGCTTATGAGAAGCTGGTGGATCGCTTGTTGGAGTCGCCGCGCTATGGCGAGCGCTGGGCGCGGCACTGGCTTGACACGATCCACTTTGCGGAGACGCATGGCTGCGGTCACGACCTGCCCCGCGACCATGCTTGGCGCTACCGCGACTATGTCATCACGGCGTTGAACGGGGACAAACCCTGGCAGCGCTTCGTGCGCGAGCAGCTCGCGGCGGATGTGTTGTTTCCCGAGGAGCCACGGCTCGTCGCGGCGCTTGGTTTTCTCGGTGCGGGTGTCTTTGATCACAGCGCTTATCAAACGGCGCCGACCAATTTTGATTACCTCGACCGCGATGATCTGGTGACGCAGACGATGGGTGCCTTTGCCAGCACCACGGCGAACTGCGCCCGCTGCCACGCACACAAGTTCGATCCCATCTCGCAGGACGACTACTACGCGCTGCAAGCAGTCTTCGCGGGGCTGATCGAGGGCGACATTCCTTTCGACGAGGACAAGACGGTGGCGCAGTCGCGGAAGCGCTGGCAATCGATCCTCACCGCCGCCGAATCGAGGGACAAGAGCGAACTGCTCACGCCTGAAAATGCCTCGCTCGTTGGCGCATGGGAAAAGACGCAGGGCGCGCCGGTGAAGTGGACTCCGCTGGGCTATGAGAGCTTTGTTAGTGCGGAGGGATCGAGCCTCAAACGCACTGGTGACACGCTGTTCTCATCGGGTGCGAAACCGGACAAGGACAGCTACATCATCATGAGCAGCGTGCCGCTCACCAAGATCACCGCGATGCGGCTCGATGTGCTCGCGGACCCTTCTTTGCCGATGAAAGGACCGGGGCGTCAGGACAATGGCAATCTGACGCTTAGCGAAATCGAGGCGCAGCTTTTCGATCCTGGTGCCGCACAGCCGATGAAGCTGAAGTTCAGTCGCGCCACGGCGGACTTCGACCAGCAGGGCTGGACTTCGGTGATGGCCATCGACGGCAATCCGGCGACGGGCTGGGGCATTCATCCGGCGGTGGGTGTATCGCATCATGCCGTGTTTGAACTGGCGCAGGCCATCGCCATCAAGCCCGGCGCGAAACTCACCCTCACACTGAAGCAACTCTCCGGGAAATCGCATCTCATCGGCTCCTTCAAGCTGTCCGTGACCGATGAACCCGCCTTGCGTGCCGCCGCCATGCCGGTGCTGGCGCAGGAGGCGCTCATGCTGTCTGCCGAGAAACGCAGCGAGCCACAGCGCCTCGCGCTCGCCGCCCACGCGCTGCGAGTCTTCGCCACCACCGAGCTCGCGAAGCTCCCCGCACCCGCGCAGGTCTATGCCGCCGCGAAGAAGGCCGATGTGCTGCTCGCCGTGGGCAAAGGCACGCCTACGACTGTCGCGAAACCGAAGGCCGTGCAGGTGCTGAAGCGCGGCGAGTTCGACAAGCCGATGAAGGAAGCGGTGAGCGGTGCTTTGAGTGCGATTCAGGCGTTGCCGGCCCGCTTTGAAAAAGCACAAGCCAGCGATGAAGCGGCGCGACGTGCCGCGCTGGCTGACTGGCTCGCGGATGAGAAGAATCCGCTCACCTGGCGCAGCATCGCGAATCGCGTCTGGCACTATCATTTTGGCCGCGGCCTGTGCGACACGCCGAACGATTTTGGCCGCATGGGCGGCACGCCCTCGCATCCCGAGCTGCTCGACTGGCTCGCCTGCGAGCTGCGCGACCACGGTGGCTCGCTGAAGCATCTGCATCGTCTCATCGTCACCAGCGCCACCTACCGGCAAAGCAGCGCGCATCGCGAGGACGCAGCAAAGCTTGACGCCGACAATCGCCTGCTCTGGCGAATGAACCGCCTGCGTCTCGATGCCGACAGTTACCGCGACTTCATCCTCGCCACCAGCGACCGTCTCGATCCCGCGCTCGGCGGCCCGAGTGTGCGGCAGTTCGTCACCGGCCCGCCCGTGCAGCTCACGCCCACGCTCGACTATGCCGCCTACGACTGGTCCGCTCTGCCAAAGCATCGCCGCAGCATCTACCGCTTCGTCTGGCGCGGCGTGCCTGATCCCTTCATGGACGCGCTTGATTTTCCCGACCTCGGCATGCTCGCTCCCGCACGCGGCTTCTCCGCCTCCGCGCTGCAATCACTGGCCCTCTACAACAACCGCTTCGTGCTCCATTTCAGCAGCGAGCTGGGTAAACAACTCACCACGCCCGAAGAAGCCTTGCGCCGTGTTTTGCTCCGTGAACCAACCGCAGAAGGGAAGACCCACTTCACCGCCTTCGCCCAAAAGAATGGACTCGCCGCGCTCTGCCGCGTGCTGCTCAATAGCAACGAGTTCCTGTTTGTGAACTGAAACCCATTACTCATGAAATACATCCTTAACCTCCATCCCGTCTTTCGTTTGGCGATAACAGCCTGCGCCGCGTCATTGATGAACACCTCTGCCGTTGCCGAGGATTCGCCGCTGTGGGATTTGTCGCGAAATGATATTCTCCCCGCGCTGCGGTCGGGAGCCGTCGAGAAGGTGGACGGCGCTGTCAAGTTGCGCGACGGCGCGGCGTTCGCAGTGCCACCGGAGGCATTTCCCGACCAGTCGAATTTCACCGTGCAGGTCACGCTTTCACTCGATGCACTCGTGCAGGATGCGGTCTTCACCGCGATGCGAAAACAGAGCGAGCATGAAGACGGTTTTTCCTTCTACTTCAACTACCGCGACAACCCGTATTACGCACGACAGGTCAACTCCGTGGTGAACAACATCCTCATGACTGGCGGCTCGCTGAACGGTCGTCTGGAGCCAAAGCTCGACACGCCCTACACCCTCACCATCGCAGTCCGCAAAGGACTCGCGACGTTCTACCTCGACGACATTCCGTGCAAGACGTGCTTCATGGAACTCATCCCCAATCGCGAACCGATGTGGATTGGCCGCAACACGAACCCGAAGGCGAAGAACATGCCCGTGACCATTCGCGGCGTGAAAGTGTTCGGCCCTTCCTTCAGCTATGTCTCGAAGCGGGAGTCCAAGCCCGAGTTCCCACGCGGCGCAGTCGCGGGCAAAGGCTGGGCGCTGGATGTTCCCAAGCTCGACCACCCCGATTGGCCGAAGGTGCTCATCTACGGCGACTCCATCTCCATGGGCTACAGCGGCTCCTTCATCCCGGAGATGTTGAAGCAGAAAGTCTATGTGTTTCACTGCGTGCATTTCGTCGGCGGTGACGTGCCCGAGGTCGCGCTCACCGAGATGGCCGCGCGCTACAAGTTCGACGTGGTCGTCTTCAACAACGGCCTCCACTCCCTGAGTTGGACGCCCGACAAAGTGTCCGACAGCGTCGTTCTGGAGCGCATGCAAAAGCTGACGCGCTGCTTCAAAAAAGGCGCAACACAGGCAAGGATTTACTATCTTCTCACCACGCCCCACACCGCCGCCAAATCTGCTCCAGACAAACCGGTCGCCAGTCTCGGTGACAAGAACGATGTGGTCATCCGGCTCAACACGCTGTCGAGCCAAGTGATGAAAGACGAAGGCATCGAGATCATCGACGCCTATTCCCTCCTGGCGGCACGACTCGAACTCGCGGCTGGCGACAACTTCCACTGGCAAGGACCCGCCTACCAGTTGCTCACCCAGGAAATCAGCAAGCGAGTCATGTCCACGCTGCAGGGAGGCAAGTGATGAACAGCATCAAGCTCACACTCCTCACCGTTGCCTGCATCTCTTTGAAATCAGCTTGGCAGCCTGTTGGTGGTGGCGCTTGCCGGCACTCCGGGAAGCGATGGGATTGAGCACCGTCCATCCCGGCTCGTGAGCGTGGCATCAGCCGCGAATCCATCGGCAAGATCAAAGACAGCTTCATCTACCTGACCGTGGGGAACCAGCGATTCAGGAATGGTGGACGAGGCACCGAGGGACCTTCATCTACACCAGCCCTTCCTTCAGCGCCTTCGCTACGGCTCCGCTGCGGGTGTTTACTTGCAGCTTCTCGTAGATGTCGCGGATGTAGCCGTCGGCGGTGTGGTAGCTGATGTGGAGCTGGGCGGCGGCTTCTTTGGTGCTGTGGCCTTGGACGAGGAGTTGCAGGATGGCCTTCTCGCGGGCGGTGAGGCCGTAGTCTTTCTGCGGGGCGTTGGTGCTTGCTTTGCCCAACATGTCCAGCACGCGGCGGGCGATGGTGGGATTGATCGGCGAGCCTCCGGCGGCGGCGCTGCGGATGGCGGCGGCGATGTCCTCGGTGTTGGCGGTCTTCAAAAGGTAACCGCTGGCTCCGGCGCAGATGGCGCGGAAGATTTTGTCGTCCTCCTCGAAGACCGTGAGAATGACGATGGCCGTCTTTGGCGCGAGCTGGCGCAGTCGCGCGAGGGCGTCGATGCCGTTGATGCCGGGCAGGCCGACATCGAGCAGGAGGACGTGAGGGGGTGTTTCGGAAGCGAGCGCTGCGAAGGCGTCTTCGCACGCGGTGAAGCGCTGCGGGCAGGTGATGCCCTCCACGCGGTTGAGAGCCTTTGCGAGACGTTCGCCGTAGGTTTTGTGGTCTTCGATGAGCCAGACGTGGATGGGTTCAGGCATGAAAAGGGAGGGTGAGAGTCAACGTGGTGCCCTGGGGAGTGGAAACGATGTCCACGCGGCCTTGGTGTTTCTCGGCACGGCGGCGTAGATTGGTGAGGCCCATGCCACCGGTCACAGCGGCGGGATCAAAGCCCTTGCCGTCGTCTTGAAGGGTCAGGACGAGGCTGTCGGCTGTTTGCTTTAGCTTGATGCCGACCGCCGTGGCCTCTGCGTGGCGCGTGATGTTGTGCAGCGCTTCTTTCAAGATGAGGATGAGGTCGCGCTGGCGATCGACGGGCAGTTTGCGGCTGCTTGACCCGGCTTCGACGGTCAAGGTGTGCGGGATGGTGCGCAGCAGTCGTGCGGCGGTTTCGCGCAGCAGCGTGGCGAGGTCGTCGGAGCCGTAGCGGTCGCTCTGGATGAGGCGCGTGATGTCGCGCATGGCCGCCACGGATTCATCGGCGATGGTTTTGATCTCAGCGAGGTCATCGCGGGCCTGCGGGTCGTCCACGCGGATGTCCTGAGCGATGAGGGCGATGCTGCCGAGGCT
>CAXNNN010000164.1:0-7337 GCA_964203095.1 Verrucomicrobiaceae bacterium
TCACGGGAGCAGAAGTCGTGGGGCCGACAGGTGACAGGTCGGCATACAGGACATAGGTCTCGAAAATGGCTAAGCCGAGGGTGTTCAGCTTGGACTGAAGATCGTCAATGTATTCATGGACGCCATGATCAAGGATCTCGTCGATCGTGCCGTATTCCAGCTGGGCGCTGAGGAGGCCGCAAGCGCGCACCGGGGCGGGCATACCGACATTCCCCGGCGGTGGGTTCAGTTGGCCGAGCGCCCGATTGACCTCCCTCATGCAGAAGCGCACGCTGCGCGAGAAGCGGTCGGAGAGGAAGAGAAACTCCAGCACGCTGCGTGGATTGATGTCATTGTCCTGCTCGCGGTAGCCATGATAGGCGGAGCAAGAGTGCAGCAGAGACTGCCAGCGCAGCGGGTGCTCGATGGCCTGGGAATCCTTCTTCATTGGCAAGTCGGAGCACATGTCTACTAGCCGGGTGGCCTTGTCGGCACGCTCCAGGTAGGTGCCAATTTGCAGGAACTGCCATCCTTCATCACGCATCATTGTCGCGCGGGCCACGCCTTGGAAGAGGCAGGAACCCCGCACCACTTCCTCATAGTAGTCCATGCGTACCTGCTGGCGGAGTTGCTCGCCCTTGTCGCAGGTCATGAACAGGTAGAGATCGTTCACGCTGCGCCAGACTTCGTCGGGGATCTGGTCACGAATCATACGCGCGTTCTCACGCGCCGTGCGGATGCAGTTCAGGATCGAGTTCGAGTTCTCGGGACGGACCGACAAGTAATCCTCCACATCCGCACCCGCCATGGTGGAGTAGAGCTTATGGTAGCCTTCCTCATCTCCGGTGGTCATGAGCACCGGCTCCCAGAGATTGCCTTCCTCCTGCCCGCGTGATCCCGCGTCGAGCATCAGGTTTTGATTCGCCATGAGGAGGCGTGCGAGGTTTTCGGCCCGTTCCATATAACGGGCCATCCAATAGATACTGTCGGCGACGCGGCTGAGCATGATTGATGGGAGCTAAAGAGACGCTGAAAAGATGCTTTTGAACCACGAACTGACGGTCACTTCAAATGGACCGAAACCCAGATAACTAGCCTTGGTGAGGGTCCCTTCAGTGTCAGGTCGTGGTAAATGTTTTGGAGTCAGGACAATGCTAACGAAGTGGGAGGTGCGGAGAGATGCGCGCGATCAAGCTGTGGCAGAGGTGCCTGCGCAAGCAGCCTTATCATCCCACAGCACCCAGGTATCCTTGCTACCACCGCCCTGCGAGGAGTTCACCACCAGCGACCCCTTCTTCAGGGCCACACGGGTCAGGCCGCCAGGAAGCACCTGCACCTTCTCGCCCGTGAGGACATACGGCCGCAGGTCAATGTGGCGGCCTTCGAAATGATCATCCACAAAGACCGGATGCCGTGACAAGGACAGCGTGGGCTGGGCGATATAGTTGCGGGGGTTCGCCAAGATCAGCGCCTTGAACTTCTCCTGCTGCTCCTTCGTGGAATGCGGCCCCACCAACATGCCGTAGCCGCCGGACTCATTCACCGCCTTTACCACTAGCTTGTCCAGGTTCTCGACCATGTATTTCTTCTCGGACTCGTCCGTGGCTAGGTAGGTCGGCACATTCGGCAGGATCGGGTCTTGATCCAGGTAGTAGCGGATCATCTTCGGCACGTAGGCGTAGACCGCCTTGTCATCCGCCACCCCCGTGCCGATGGAGTTCGCCAGCGCGACATGCCCCTGTTGATATGACTTCACGATGCCCGGCACGCCCAGCAGCGAATCCTTGCGGAAGACCAGCGGATCTAGGAAGTCATCGTCAATGCGACGGTAGATCACATGCACCTGCACCAGCCCCTTCGTCGTGCGCATGAAGACACGGTCATTGCGCACAATTAGATCGCGCCCTTCGACGATCGGCACCCCCATCTGACGCGCCAGGTAGGCGTGCTCAAAGTAGGCGCTGTTGTAGACGCCAGGGGTGAGCACCACGATGACAGGATCTATTACCTCAGCCGGTGCCAGGTAGGCCAGACTTTCACGCAGCATGGAGCCATAGCTATCCACCGGGCGCACCGGCAGCGATTGCAGCAGGCCTGGGAAGGAGCGCTTCATCGCCTGTCGATTCTCCAGCACATACGACGCACCCGAGGGGCAGCGACCATTGTCTTCCAGCACAAAGTAAGTGCCCGCATCGTCGCGCACCAAGTCAGTGCCGCAGATATGAATGTAAATGTCGTGCGGCACCCGCACACCCCGAAACTCCGGCCGGTAGTGCGAGGCAGACTCCACCACCTCGCGCGGCACCTCCCCATCCTTGATGATCTGCTCGCCGTGATAGACGTCTTGCAGGAAGAGATTTAGCGCCGTGATGCGCTGCACCAGACCCGCCTCCACCTGCTCCCACTCCGCCTGCGGAATGATGCGCGGCATCAGATCGAAGGGGAAAATACGCTCCGTCCCCTTCTCATCGCCATACACCGTGAAGGTCACACCCTGTTTCAGAAAAGCTGCGTCTGCCGTCTGCTGGCGCTTGGCGAAGTCAGCCGGTTCGAGCGTGCCGAGAGACTTGATCACCCGGTCGTAGTGCGGTCTGACACCGTTGCCGGCCGCAAAGACTTCGTCGAAGAAACCACCGATGTCGTAATTCGCTAGAGTGTCCATTTTCCTTCACCAAAGCAAAAGCCGTGCCGAAGTCGACACAGGAGCGACACAATCATTGCATTTATCTTGACCTTCGACTCACAGCGGAAGTTAGCTGCGCCAGCAAACGCCCCCTTCGCCGTGGTAGCCGGACTTTAGAGCCGTCTTCACAACGACATTACACATCGCTTAGCTCGCCCCTTCCCAGTAACAAAGGCGACCAAAGAAGTCACGCCGCCCATGCCCGTGTCGCACGCCTCCAGCGTCGCAACCGCCAGAAACGATGGAGCCATTGTAGAGGACGACTAAAGCGCTCGCCAGTCCTGGGTTTCGCATGATAGACAGTCACCATGAACCGCCGCCAATTCGTTGCCACTAGCGCCCTCTCCTGCCCGGCTATCCTGGGACGGGCGGCGGAGAAGACGGGCCCGCTGGCTGAGGCGATGCAGGGCCTGATGGCGAAGCACGGTCTGCCGGGCGGTGCCCTGGGCATCGCCAGGGCTGGGGAGATCGTCTACACCCAGGGCTTTGGCTTGGCCGACCAGGAGAAGGGTGTGCCCGTGAGGGCGGAATCGCGCTTTCGCCTGGCCAGCGTGTCCAAGCCCCTGACCGCTGCCGCCATCCTCCGCCTATGCGAGCAGGGACAGCTGACCCTGGACGAGGCGGTGCTGCGCCGGCTGGCGCTGACACCTTTCACGGGGGCCATCATCGACCCGCGCTGGCAACAGGTCACGGTACGCCAGCTGCTGACCCACACCAGCGGCTGGGACAAGAAGAAGAGCGGCGACGCCCTGTTCCGCAGCTTGGACATCTGCCGCGAGACGGGCCTGACTGGTCCCGCCGATGGGCCGGCGACGGTGCGCTGGATGCTGGGGCGGCGGCTGGATTTTGATCCCGGCACGGCGTATGCCTATTGCAACTTCGGCTACTGCCTGCTGGGGCGATTGATCGAGGCGGTGACCGGTCAGAGCTACGGTGCAGCGGTGAAGAAGCTGGTGCTCGCCCCCACCGGCGCGGACGGGATCGCCCTTGGCAAGACCCTGACCACCCAGGCCCACGAGGTGCGCTACTACGCCCAGGAGACCCGACCACCACCGAAGGTCTTCCCCCAGCTGTCGGCCGTCAGCTGGCCCCACGGGGCGTTCAGTCTGGAGGCGAATGACGCCAACGGCGGCTGGATTGCCAACGTGGGTGACTACCTCCGCTTCTTGACCGCCCTGGACGAAGGCTCGGCCCGTCCTCTGCTCCAGCGCTCCAGTCTGAAAGCGACCTATGCCTGCCCACCCGGCGGTGGTCTCGGCAAAGGGGTGCACTACGGTCTCGGCTGGCTCGTCCGTCCCCAAGGCCAGGCAGGTCGCCCGAACCTCTGGCACTCCGGTGCACTGCCTGGGACGCTCACCATCGCCGTTCGGCTAGGCGATGGCTTCGACTGGTGCGCGTTGTTCAATAGCCGACCCAGCGATGGCGAAGGAGCCAGCCTGGATATCCAGAACACGGTTCACGCCGCAGCGCGGAAGGTGTGGGTGTGAGGGGCTGGAGGTAGGGCGGGCTGTCCCTAGCTCGCCGCCGAATCGGCCTTTGAACTGGCCTGTCCAATGGCAAAAATCAGGGCACCTCGGCCTGCCATGACGGCGCGGTAGGGACACCGCGCCCTACCAGCCAATCCCCGAGAGGAGGCGCAACCTCAAGGCACAAAAAACCGCCCCACGGGGTCACCATGGGGCGGTTTCTGGATATTGTATTGGACTACTTAATCAGGCTGCAACTTCGGCAGGAGTGGGCTCGGAGCCTATTTCCTCGCTATCACCGCGCTGGGAGGGCTTGGCACCGCTGATTTGCAGCGGACGGCCCATGAAGTCCTTGTTGTTCAGCTCAGCGACAGCCCGTTTGGCTTCGTCGATGCTGGCCATGGTGATGAAAGCGAAGCCCTTGGAGCGCTGGGTGCGGTTGTTCACCACGACCTCGGCGTTCTGCACTTTGCCCACGCCATTGAACAGCTCAAAGAGGTCACCCTCAGTGGCGTCATAGGAGAGGTTACCCACGTAGAGGCGCTCGTTGATCACCTCGGATGGCACCGGGGCGGGACGGGGTTCGCGAGGCGGGCGGGGGCCACGATCCGGGCGGTCTGACCGCTCATTGCGGCCACCCCGATCAGGGCGGTCGGAGCGGCGCTGACGTTCCTCACCGCCTTCAAAGCGGACGGGTGGGGCGGGGCGCGGCTTGGGTTTGGGCTTGGAGTTGTTCCCGAGCAGCCCGAAGCTGATCACGGAGAGGAACTTCTGGAAGCCGGTAGGCTTGCTGCTGCTGTGGCTCTGCTTTTGTTGCTGCTCGCCATTCGGGCGGCCACGACCACGGCGGCGACGGCGGCGTGAGTCGGAGTTGTATTGTTCTGCCATTGTTTTGTCTTGTCTGGGGTGGGTGCTCCACCTCGGAGGGCAAGGCCAGCGGACGGGAGAGGGCGGCTCGTGCGGGCAATTCGCCAGGACACGGGCAGATTCTCCGGCTTCTTCAGACGGGAAAAAGCGGGGCTTTGCGCTCCAGGGAGCGTTGTAGTGACAGGCGGTCCACCTTCGGCGAAACGTCCCCCCAGCGAGATAATCGGCTGGCAATGATAAGCTGAGGGCGCGGTCTGCATACAGGGGCTGCGCTTTTGTCAGAGTCTCAGGGAATTGTTCGGGGACGGTTTTTCAGAGCGAGGGACTCTGACACTGCATGGCTAAGGTAACGGAGATGCCCCGACCACGCAACCCTGGATTCTTTGGAGGTGTGAATAAGTCGGGGAACAAACTCAGAGGGGGAAAGTCGGAGGTCGGAAGTGCTCCGAGAGCGGGCGCACAGTCCATCTTGACGCTCAGCCTCCTTTCCGGCTACATCCCAGCTGTTCGCTCTGATCCTACTTTCGACCTTCGACTCCCTCCTTCCGACCTAGCCCATGTCCCCCTCCGACCGCATCGCCGAGCTCCGTCAGGAGATCGACCGCCACAACCGCCTCTACTACCTGGAGGCTCGGCAGGAGATCACGGACCAAGCCTTTGATGCCCTACTCCGCGAGTTGATCGAGCTGGAGACAGCCCACCCTGAGCTGGTCACGCCCGACTCCCCTACCCAGCGCGTGGGCGGCGCGCCGATCGAGGGCTTTACCCAGATCCAGCACACGGTGCCCATGATGTCGCTGGACAACACCTACTCCGAGGCCGATCTGCGCGACTTCTTCGCCCGGCTCCAGAAGGGCCTCGGGCGGGATCGCATCCGCTGCGTCATCGAGCCGAAGGTGGATGGCGTGGCCATGACCATCCGCTACGAGAACGGCCAGCTCAAATACGGAGCCACGCGCGGGGACGGTCGCAGTGGGGACGACGTGACCGCCAACCTGCGCACCATCAAGACCCTACCGCTCTCCCTGCCCAAGGGCCTGCCCCAGACCTTCGAGGTCCGGGGCGAGGTCTTCATGTCCAAGGCCGGCTTCGCCAAGCTCAATGAGGAGCGAGAGGGCGCGGGCGAACCTCTCTATGCCAACCCCCGCAACACCACGGCGGGCACCCTGAAGCAACTCGACCCCCGCATCGCGGCCAAGCGCCCGCTGGACATCGTCCTCTACGGCCTGGCCGATCCGGGGGAAGCCGACGTGCAGTCCCAGTCCGACATGCACGCCCTGCTCGACCGGGCCGGGCTGCGCAAGGCGGACCTTGTGTGGCATGTCGAGACTGCCGACGAAGCAGTCCGAGCCATCCAGGAACTCGACGAGCAGCGCCGCGCCCTCCCGTATGAGACGGACGGCGCGGTGCTGAAGGTCGATGCCTTCACCGATCAGCGTGAACTCGGCGCTACCAGCAAGGCCCCCCGCTGGGCCATCGCCTATAAATACGCCCCCGAGCAGGCCGAGACCCGAGTCCTGGCCGTGGACATCCAGGTCGGTCGCACTGGCGCACTCACCCCCGTGGCCCGGCTGACCCCCGTGTTCCTCAGCGGCTCCACGGTCAGCAACGCCACCCTGCACAACTTCGAGGAGATCGAGCGCAAGGACATCCGCATCGGCGACGCAGTGCTCATCGAGAAAGCGGGCGAGATCATCCCCGCCGTCGTCCAGGTGCTCAAGGACAAGCGCACTGGCCAGGAGCAGCCCATTCCCACCCCCACCGCCTGCCCTATTTGCGGCAGCCCGGCCACCAAGGACCCGGAGCAAGTCGTCATCCGCTGTGGCAATCCAGAGTGCCCGGAGCAGGTGAAGCGCCGCCTGGAGCACTTCGTCAGTCGGGGGGCCATGGACATCGCTGGGCTCGGGGCCGAGAAGGTCGGGCAGTTCGTCGATGCCAAGCTCATCGCCTCCCCCGCCGATCTCTACGACCTGGACGAGCTCCGCCTCGCCAACATCGACCGCCTCGGCACCAAGAGCATCGATAACTTGCTCAAAGGCATCCAGGCCAGCAAGCAGCAGCCGCCGTGGCGCTTGCTTTTCGGGCTCGGCATCCGGCACGTCGGGTCGTCCAGCTCCCGCTCGCTCCTGGAGCACTTCAGCAACCTGGACGCTATCGGCGAGGCCAGCATTGAGGCCCTTACCCAGGTGCCCGACGTGGGGGCCGAGGTCGCCCCCGTCATCCACACATGGTTCCGGGACGAGCGGAACGTCGCCCAGCTCCAGCGCCTGAAGCAAGCCGGTCTCACCTGGGCGCAGCGCGAGGTCACCGCCGCCTCGGACAAGCTCGCAGGCACCACCTGG
>CAXNNN010000165.1:0-7318 GCA_964203095.1 Verrucomicrobiaceae bacterium
GAAGTTCCCCCACTGCGGATTCGGTCTGCAAGTGAGCGTATCCCCCCAATCAGAGCGCTATCGTTCGCCTCCGAGGGCAAGACTATTGTTTCCTCCGGCTCGACGGCTATCTCGCGCGTGCCTCCCCGGTCAGTGGCCAGCCAAGGCAGACCAGCAGACATACCCTCAATCAAGCTCAAAGGCATACCCTCATTGTGAGTGGAAAGAAGCACCAGAGCGTCAAGTCCCAGCAACACCTTGGCATGAGCTTCCATTCCTTGGTAGGCACCGTGATAGACTACGTTTTGGTAACTTTGGAAATGACTTTCAGGATATGCTGCTCCTGCACCATGCAAATGCCATCGTAGATCAGAAAGCCCAGGGGCATCACTAATGGCTAGTATTCGGTCGATGCCCTTCTCGGGAATCATGCGTCCCACGAAGCCGAAGTGCAAAGTGCCATCAGACCGTGGATGGAAATCGTTAACCTGCTCAGCCCTCACTGGACACGAGGTCAGGTAAGGAAGGAATCGAGTATCTTGCCGCCCAGCTGCTTTGCCCAACTCCCGGCACGTTGCCTCACTACAACCCACCAGTTCCTTTGCCTGACGCAGCACTTGCAGGAAGCTAGGTGACCAGGTGGAACGCTCGTCTGAGTCAGCGGACGTATGGTGGTGATGGATGACCCTCGTTTTTGGCCCCGCAGCGCGCCAAAGCTGGCGTGCCAGAGCGCTCTGCCCATTGGTATAAATGATGTCCCAAGACTGCTGGCGTAGACTCCAAAGTTTTAGCGCAAGCCATAAAAATTTCCGCCCGACCCCTGCGCTACCACGCCGAACGGGAAGCTCATGCAGTTTTACCTTACCGATGCTGAGTTCGTCTCTTAGCAAAGCTCCGAGGGAGTTGCTGGTAGTGACAAGTTCCACCTGATGCCCCCGCAATCCAAGTGCTGCTGCTAGGCTACACACATGACGCTCCATCCCCCCATAGGCAGCCATTTGCGGTGCATACGCAAGCACACGCAGAGTTTTCAGGGCCGGATTCATGCAACAGAGCTAGTGGAAAAGAGGCTGCCCACCATCATCGCTTTCGCCTGAGCTAGGTCGGCCAAAAACTGCACAGCGGCAGATGGCAAGCGCGCTTGCGGTTCCTTCGGCTGAGTTCTGAGAAGCCAGTTCGTCAAAGCCTCATCTGCAAGGTGGTGCCGCTCTGATCGCGGCGACGGCACTTTAGATGGCAGCGCGAAACGGCAATCATCTCGTGTCACCACAACAGGCACGCCATGATCAAAAAAAGCGGCTGCGGCACCACTCTTCTCCAGCATCGCAAGAGGTGTGGCCACCGCCCCAAAATCAAGTGCATGCAAAATGGCGGATAGGGCCTCAGGCGAGATTTCGCTCCGCTCCAGCCAAACCATGCCCACTGGCGAAGCTTCACGCCACCTTTCAACCTCTTCTGCGCTTCGCCCGTGGTGTCCCAGCACAATAAACACCACCTGCTTTCCTGCTTTCTGAGATGCAGGGGCAAAAGCTTTCATCAGCGAGTCACCGGTCCACTCTGGATAGAGGGTTCCAAACAAGCCAACCAACCAAGGCTCCGAATCCTGGCGCTCCAGTCCGAAGGCCAACGCATCTGTGATGATCCTGGCTCGCAGCGATTCGCGACTCTCGAGTAGCCTGACATTTGGGATGTTGCTAAACAGTGGCTGGTGCCCTGCTGTCAACCCTGCTTGCTGCAAGATGGCTTGATAGGGCCGTGCCTGGGTCTGCATGATTTGAGGCTTCAATTGGTGAACCATGCGCAAAATGAGTGCTTTTTGCACACCTCCCCACAGCCGGTGCTTGATCGAAGCATCTTCACGCACGCCCAGCCAGATTTCGTGGAACATAAGATGAACGCCGCGATTACCTGCAAAGTTCCGCAGTGATCGCCCAAAGCTTAGTGGCATCAGCCCTTTCGGCTGAAATCCAAAACAAACAAACTGAAGGCTGACGACTTCTGCTGTTTGCGCTGGGTGCCACTCTTTAGCTTTTTGCCACCGAATCGGCCAAGCCATATCTGAAGGCAGCCTTAACACCGGCACCTCCGTTCCATCTTCGGTCTGCACCTCCTGACGAGGCTCTGTCAGCCCTGTCTCGTTCAGACTGGCTACCGCTGCACTGTGTCCCTGTCGAATACACTCCGCAGCCAGCCTCCGAGTGTAGTCTCCCACACCAGACTTTGCCGGAGCCATGCTTGGACAAACGAAAAGCAATCTCATTCTAAATGGCTTCGTCCTCCGAATGCCGAAGCACCTCTACCACACAGGCCCCACCAACATGCTGATTGAATTGATGAATCCTAAACTCCAAGTAATCAACTACCGCGCCTATACAGCCTGCCCACAAAGCTCGACACCTTGATGACGACTTGCTTGAGCTTGATGTGACGCGAAGCATACAAGGCTATGGGACTGTATGCATGCTCCCAAAAGAACTTGTCAGCCAGACGGGGGGGGTAACCGCGCACAAGATCCATGAGATAGCTTCTTGCCCAAGGCTTGATACCCCCAAGAGCGTGAGACATCACGTAGCCGCCCGGGCGAAAGTCCATCGCGTCACCGCCCATGAGACTAATAGGGCCGTCCCAGGCCATGAGGGTGACGTTAAGAGCATCCTGGTCAGTCTTGTTGAAACAGAAAGTGGGATCAGCTTGGCCAAATTGCATCTGGCCGCCTGAGATGTTGGCAGCGGATAGTCCGCCCACGGCCGGGGCCATGAGCTGTTGCACGTTCTGCCAGAGCGTAAGGAAGGCCAAGTCGCGGCGATGCAAGCCTGTGAAGCCTCCATTGACGTAGAGCGGGCTGCGTGTGCGGAGGGTGAGCCTATGGGGGGCAAAGTAGCGCCGCCAAGCGGCACGGCGAGGGTGAAAGTCGTCGAGAGGCGAGTTGATGTCCTCCACGGCGGCAACACCAGCATCGACCCAATCCTCAAAGAAGGACCAGGGGGCGCGCACCACGATGTCAGGGTCGAGATAGAGAAGGTGCTGTGCGTTAGGTGCCCGGGCGGCAACGTCGAGGAGGAAGTCCGGCTTGAAGTTCGTGAGGTGGGTGCTGGTGTTGAGCCTGATGAAGCGCAATTCCAGTCCGGCGGCAGGGGCGAAGGTCGGCTCCGCTGCCGTGGCAGCATCGGCAGGCAGCCAGGGCGGAAGCGCTCCCCGGAAGCCGACCCATAGCGTGCCGCGAAAGCCAGCTGCATAGAGGGAGTTTGCGAGGGCACCGACCCCGAAGTGGTAGTGGCCTTCGTAGAGCGTGCAGACGGCAGAGGAGGACATGATCAAGAAACTGGTGCCCGTCAGCCCGGTCGAACTAGGAGCGCGACGTTGCTCAGATAATGGGGGCCGCGAAGTTCAACGCGGCTTCGCATCCATGGCGAGTGCAGGGCGTTCAGCAAACCTCGGCGCGCTTGACGCATGCCCCAGGCCAGCGCTCGATCTAAGAGATGATTCGACTTGGGATAGGCATGAGTCTCACCAAGAAGTGTCCCCAGCACTTCGCATGGTCCTCCCGCTTGCTCGAAAACTTCGACCTCCAATCCGACTTTCTTGGCGAAGTAGCTCACCGCGAAAGGCGTCGGCCGCCAGAAATCATAAGGAACCTCATGCAGAGGATAAAAGTGGGGACAGGTAAGCAGCAGTCGCCCTCCAGGAGCCAGCAAGCGAGCTAGATTGGAAAAGGCGGCGGACCAATCAGCCACATGTTCTAGCACCTCAGTGCATAAAATAAAATCGTATGGCGCTTCAGTGCATAGCGCGTCCGGCAATGACTCATCAATCGCGCCGATAAACTCCACCCTTCGTTGCGCGTTTTGGACCACGTCAAGCGAGGCGTAACGAAAACCAGCCTCCTCGATCATGGACCGGAAAGGCTGAGCGCCACAGCCCACGTCTATCGCTCTGGATCGGCAGCATGTCGACCGTAAAAACTTGGCAAACAGTTCTTGAATCGATCGGTCGAGCAGGGGAACAATGAAACGCTCAGGTTCCCATGAAGGAACATAGTGCTCACGATGCCGGGCGCTTCGAGCCTGTTCCACCTGTTTACTTTGCGGAGAATGATTGTTCGCTTGCACGCTGCGGATGTTCTGAGGACCAGAATTGGTATGTTGCTTATTTGCGGACGCGTTTTCAGGTCAAAACCGACGGCAATTACCTAAAGGGATCGGACCAATCTTTTCGCAGGATACTCCATCTGCCGTCACTTTCAGCAGATTCGAATGGGTAAACAATTGCTAAGCAAGTTTGTGAAAAAGTGGGCACACGTCCGATGCGGGCATGTTGTGGGCGAAGAAGGGGGCACCAGGAGATCACCGGCCCAGAAGTTTGCCGATCCGGTATTTGGCCATTTTGAGGTAGAACTGTAGCCGGTTCGGACGCCAGTTGGCCCAGGCTGTCTGGCGGACCTCGCCATAGAAGCGTTCTGCGGCCTGCGTGCCATCATGGCCGAGAAGCCAAGGTTTGTGCGGGCCAACGAAGTGGAGGATCTCGTCATCGAGCGAGCAACCGCCGCGCCCTTGCTCTGCCCACCAGGCGGGCGAGTTCCAGCCATTGGAAAGCGGTAACCAGCGCTGATGCAGGACGACGTTGAGAGCGCTCTGGTCCCAATGCCTAGCATGGCCGGGCCAATCGCGCAGGTAATGAAGCACGGCTTCGCTCACGCGGGCATCACGCCAAGCTGCCAGGTCGATGACGAGGAAGCCGGCTTGTAAATAGGGGGCGTCGGCGGGAAGACCGAGCTGCGCTAGAGGCAGGTGCTCGTCGCCCAGATGCGGCGTGATGATATCGGGCGCGGCGGCTACGATGGCACCTTCTAGGGCGATGGACATGAAGTGAGACAGGTCGCGCTGCACGACCATGTCGGCGTCCACGTAGATGATGCGTGACTCCTGCACCATCTCCGGCAGTGCGAGACGAGCGTAGGTCATCACACTGGAGCCCCAATCCTTAGGCAGCCCCGCAAACTGAGTCATGTTGGGCTGTAGACGAATGAGCCGCGTGCCTGGGCGGGTCTTTTCGATGGTGGCTTTGAACCGACTCCAGCTGTCGTCGCAGATGCCGCCGTCGAGCACATAAACTCGAGTCTCACCGAGCTCAATTGGAAGCCTCCTCAGGGCCGATGCCAAGGCGATAGCACCGCCGAGCGCGTAGGCTTCATTGCAGGCGGTGCAAAGGACGATGTCCGGGGCATTCATTGGGTAGCGCTAAAGGGTGAGCATTTGGAGTCGGAAGCTCTCCAAAAGCGGCCGAGGATGTTGAGAGCGAGTGCTCTCAGCTGCCAAGAGGCCTTCCACTGAATGGCGCAAGCGCGGCGGAAGTGGTGGGCAGCGAGCTGAGGCTGGGAGCGCTGCCGCAGGCGACCGGCGGCTGCCCAGGTGTTGGCAGCATAGCGTAGGCGGAGATCCGCTGGGACAGCCTCCCAATCGAGGTGCTGGTCAAAGACCGCAGCTCCAGCCTCTGCCATCTCGGCAGATCGGCTGGAAAGGGCCAATGCATGCTTGCGGTAGCGGCAGGTCTCGCGGCCAGTGTAGGCAAACTTCACACCAGCACGAGCGCAGCGCATCCACATCTCGCGGTCCTCAACATAGCGAAAAGCCGGGTTGAAGCCGCCGACAAGTTCCCATACGGTTCGATGCAGTAGGACTGAGGCGGGTTGGATGATGTAGCGTGCGGTGAAGAGCGACTCGGGAAACGTGGCCTCCACATCCGCTGTGGGAGCGCGGGTCTCCAGGGGGCGACCCGTGTCGCTGTCGAAGAGGACTGATCCTGCGTGGACGAGTTGGGCGCTGGTGGTTCGGGCTGTGGAGACGAGGTCGGCCAGGTGGGTCGGCTCCCAGAGGTCGTCGCTGTCGAGTAGGGCGATCCATTCGGCACGCGCCGAGCGGATGCCGGTGTTGCGGGTAGCCGGGAGGCCTTGGTTCTGCGGGTGCCGCTCGTAACGCACTGGCTGGGTGACCGTGGTTGCGAACTGATCAACGATTTCAGCCGTGCCGTCATCGGAGCCGTCCTCGGTGACGATTAACTCCCAGTCGTTGAATTGCTGGGCGAGCACACTGGATAGCGTTTCAGCCAAGTAGCGCTTCGCATTGAAGGCGGGGATGCAGATAGAGACTGTTGGACTGGGCATCAGGAGCGGGTTTTAGGCCGACGGGCGATCCCGGTGACGGAGAATACGCACTGGGTTTCCTACCACCGAGGAACCTGCCGGGATCGACTTGGTAACCACGGCACCAGCGCCGACTATCACGTTGTCACCAAGGGTAACTGGTCCGATGACAATGGCACCGCAGTGGATGCGCACATTATTGCCGACGGGCGGCTGTCCGCGCTCGGTCCAGCCGATCGTGACCTGCTGGTTCACCCAACAGTTGGCACCCATCTCCCGGGCTGCGATCATCGTGGAAAAGCCATGTTGGATGAAGAGGCCGGGGCCGATCTGTGAGGTGCGGATGTAAAGCGTGGAGAGATCGGGGTAAGGCGGCGGAGGGCTTGGGTGCTGTGCCGCCATGTGCCAAGGCGATTGTAAAGAAGCGAACGAAACTCCTCATTCTCCAGGAAGAGGCGGGGTAGTCGCAAGCGGGGGGCGGTTTCTGGGCCAAACTTGAACTCTTGAGCCCAGCGGGTCACGTCGGCTTGGACGGTGGCCTCAGAGCCAGCGCGATAGCTGAGTCCCTCGATCAGGACGCGCAAAATAGGGCTAATCAGGAGGTGGCTGCGTTTCACGGGAGGGCAGGCACCTGCACCCTACGAGCCAACTCATGGATCACTCCGGCATCAACCTGGGGGTCGAATTTCCGAGCCCATAATGCCTTGCTCACGCGCAGGGCGGGCAGGTCAGCCACCGTGAGTGTCTTGGGGTGCGGATCGCTGGGGTTCTCGAATTGAATGTGCCTGAGATCGTTGTTGACAAGGGTGTCGTGCAGAGGGCTGTTGAGTAGCACAGATTGGAAGGTGATCTCGTCGGGATGGGCTGCATGGCGCAGCCAGTCAATGATGCGCCGGGCCGAGGGATCACAAGTGAGATAGGTAGCGGCGGCGCGCGAGATAGCGACGTGGTTGGCTCCGCCGTAGTAGTGGAAGAAGTTCGGCCAGCGGCGCCGGTAGCCAGTGATGTGCGGGAAAGTGCCGCGCCAGCCCAGCATAGAACGCAGGCGCCGACCGAGTCCGGGCAGAGAGAGGAGGCGATGCAGCCAGGGCCAATCAAGGTGATAGCGGTTGATGCGTTCGCTGGCGTTGTTCCAGTGGGTTGTGGTCAGAGGATCAAACCAGGAGAGGAAGCTGGCCATCAGTTGCCGTTGGAGGAATG
>CAXNNN010000166.1:0-7311 GCA_964203095.1 Verrucomicrobiaceae bacterium
GATTGAGAAGGTCATCGAACAGATGTGGAGGGATTGGCAGTATGTGCTGGACCCGCACACCGCCTGCGCCTTCACCGACATGGCGCAAGATCGCGTGAGTGTGGTGCTCAGCACCGCCAGTCCGGCGAAGTTCCCCGAAGTCGTGCAACGCGCCACTGGCAGCGAGCCGACGCACCCCACGCTGGAAGCCTTGAAGTCCAAGCCGCTGCACACGCATCCATTGGAAGCCACGGCCGAGGCCGTGAAGGCGTTCTTGCAGGCGCGGTGCTGATGCATGTGCATTCCAGATAGTTTCCCGTGCGTAAACGGGCTTCCCAGCGGGCGTTCTAGTGGAGTAGCATCCACAAATCATGAAAAGCCTCGCTCTGCTAACCGCTCTCCTTTCCTCACTGGTCCTTGGTTCTTCGTCTTCGGCGGCGGAGCCCCTGCGGGTGTTCATCCGCGCGGGTGCTAAATCGCACGGCCCTGGCGCGCATGACTTCCCGCAGTTCTTGAAGGAATGGGTGCCCCTGCTCAATGAGCGCGGTGCAACGGCCGATGGCGGACTGGAGTTCCCCACCAAAGCGCAGCTCGACAAGACCGACGTGCTGGTGCTGCACTCGCAGGAAGCCGGCAACATTAAGATTGGCGAGGAGCGCAAGAACCTTCTGGAGTTCCTCGCACGTGGCGGTGGCATCGTGGTGATTCATGCAGGTGCCGTCTCGCGCGATCCGGCATGGTTCTCCTCCATCGTCGGCGGCTCTTGGAATCACGAACGCCCGACTAAGTGGCTAGAGGCTCCCATGCATCTCTACTTCACGGATCGTGAAAACCCGATCACGGCCGAGATGGCGAACTTCGCCATCGACGACGAGATCTACTATGACATGGACATCCTGCCCGAGGCCCGCATCCTCGCCGGTGCTTACACACCGAAGCCACGCGACACCGGTGGCAAGGGCAACAAGGAAGCCCAGGCCCGCGCTGCCGAGGCCGTGGCCAAGAAGAAGGGCGTGAACATTTACGATATCCAGCCGCAGGTCTGGAGCTACGAGAAGGACAACTACCGCGCCTTTGTCAGCATCCCCGGTCACTGGCACAAAAACTTTTCGCACAACACACTGCGCACCATGCTCCTGCGTGGGATCGCCTGGGCTGGCAAGCGCGCGAACGCCGATGAACTGTGCAAGCCAGACGAACTCGGCGACGCGCTGCGCTACCCGGCAGGCGGCCCTACTGTGCCCTCCAAGGCCGCGGAGAAGTTGGAAGTGCACCCCGACTTTAACATCTCGCTCGTCGCTGCCGAGCCCCTGATCAACAAGCCGATGAACATCGACTGGGATGAGAAGGGCCGCCTGTGGGTCTGCGAAACGCCCGAGTATCCCAATGGTCGCCGGGAACTGAACGTCGAAGTTTGGAAGGACAGCGGCTCGTGGACCAAGAAGCTGGACCGCGATCCCATCGACCGAATTAGCATTCTGACCGACAAGGATGGCGACGGCGTCATGGACACCAAGAAGGTCTTCGCCGACAAGCTCGAACTCGCCACCAGCTTCGTGTTTTACAAGCAGGGTGTCATCGTCTGTGCGGCCCCAGACATCTGGTTCCTAGAGGACACCGACGGCGATGATGCCGCCGACAAGCGCACCAAGCTCTACACTGGGCTCGGCACTCGCGACACCCATGCCGTGATCAACAACCTGCGCTGGGGCTTCGACGGCTGGATCTATGCTACGCACGGCTACAGCTCAGGCGATGTCACCGCACTGAACGCGCCGAACAAACTAGCCGTCACCATCGGCAGCGGCGTGGTTCGCTTCAAGCCAGACGGCACCGAGATCGAGCAATACTCATCGCGCGGAGGCAACACCTGGGGTCTCGACATCACCTCAGATGGGCAGGTGTTTTTCACGCAACCCACAAGCGGCACCGTCTTCTTCCATGTGGTGCTTCCTGAATATGTCCTGGCCAAGGGCAAGATCCCTGGCACCACCAGTTACAAAGGTATGATGGAGCACCAGAAGACCTACCCGCTCATGTCCTGGCCCGAACAAGCGTATGTGCAGATCGACCTCGTGGGCGAGTTCACCGCCGCCGCTGGCTGCGCCATCTATGAAGGCGGCGCATGGCCCGAGAAGTGGAACTACAGCTACTTCACCACCGAGCCGACGCTGAACATCGTGCATCACGAGTTTGTGAAGAAGGATGGTGTCAGCTATCGCACCGAGAAAGAGAAGGGCCGCGAAGAAACCGAGTTCATCCGCAGCAAGGACCTCTGGTTCCGCCCCATCGAAACCCGCATCGGCCCCGATGGTGCGCTCTATGTCGTGGACTTCTACAACCAAGCCGTGATCCACAACGACACTCGAGGCCCCATTCATGGTCCGGCGAATGCTGCCGTGCGTCCTGACCGCGACCACTACTATGGCCGCATCTGGAAGGTGCAGCACAAGGATGCGAAGAAGGTGGCTGGTGTGTATCGCCATCGCCCTGAAGCGAAAGGATCCATGGGCAGCGCAGCACTCAAGGCATACGAAGCCAAGGCTGATGCATTGATGACATTCAAGACTGCCGCCGATGACTGGACTCGCTCAGCTGTCATCGCCGCATCTGCCACCAATGCCGATGACACCATCATCGCAGCCCTGGCATCACCAGAGGGAGTGGATGGCCTGGTGAACGCGCTTTTGCCATCCGCTCAATCGCCCGAAAAGCTCTTGACTGCGTGCGCCACCGCCGATGCCAAAGCCGATGGCTTGAAGATCATCATTCTGCAAGGCATTGCGCAGCGAGTAAACGAAGTCCCAGCCCTTACGCCTGAACTCACCGCTGTGTTGAAGAAACTCCTCGCCAATCCGAGCACCGCAGGCGCAGCCTTGCCGCTCGTCGTGAAGTGGGACAAGGCTGGGGCATTGGTCAGCGACGTACAGGCGCAGCTTGCCAGTCTGAGTGCGAAAGTGGATGACGCAGCCGCACCAGTGGACGCACGCATCAGCGCAGCCAAGGCACTCATCGGTGTTGGTGGCGAAGCCTCTGGGCTTGTCGTTCGAGCTTTAGCTCGTCAGGACACACCGACCGCACTTCAGGCAGCTATCATCGAAGCGCTGAGCGAGTCAGGAGGCACGCTGGAGCTTGTCAGCGCCATGAACGGGCTGAAGCCCGAACTACGAACGGCTGCATTCGATGCCATCCTCAAGCGTCCCGAGGCCACGCTCGCGCTGCTCACGTCGATTGCAGACGGCAAGCTCAATCCTCAAGATCTCGGACCCGGCAACATCGCCCGTCTGCGCACGCATCCGAACAAGCAGGTGGCCAAGCGCGCCATCGCCATGATGGACAAGCTCAATCCCAATGCGAAGGCCAAGAACGAACTCATCGCACAGTTCACCCCCATCGTGGAGCAGCAGGGCGATGCAGCCAAAGGCAAGATGTTGTTCAGCGCTGCCTGTGCCATCTGCCACAAGCTAGGCGACATCGGCAAGGACGTGGCACCACCGCTAGTCGGCATGGGTGCGCATGGTCCTGCGGAGTTGGTGATCCACATCATTGATCCAAACCGCGAGGTGGACCCCAGCTTCTATGCCTGGAACATCACCAAGAACAACGGTGAAACCCTCGCGGGTGTCATCGCCTCGGAGAATTCCGCCAGTGTGACACTGCGCAATCAAGCAGGCGACTTCGAGGTCAAGAAGACCGACATCAAGGAGCGCATGAACAGCAAGCTCTCGCTCATGCCAGAAGGTCTCGAAGGCTTGGGCGCGGAAAACATCCGCGATATTCTCGCCTTCATCTGTGGCGATGCACAAAAGCACTTCCGTGTGGTGCCACTCACTGACGCATTCACCGCCGACAGCCGCGATGGACTCTTTGCCAGCCCCGATCCGAAGGGTGGCCAAGTGAAGCTCGCGAAGTTTGGCAACGTCACCGTCGAAGGCATTCCGTTTGCCGTCATCGATCCAGCCAAGAGCAGCACCGGCGCGAACCTCATCGTGCTCAAAGGCGGCCCCTCGCCCGATGTGCATGGCCAATCATTTCCAGCGAAGGTCGAGGTAGCGCTCAACGTGGAAACCAAGCGTCTCCAACTTCTCAGCGGCGTCAGTGGCTGGGGCTGGCCGGCCGTGCGCGAGGAAGACGTGGCGCTGCAAGCCACAGTTGTCTATGCGAGCGGCGAGAAGGAAGTCTTCCCGCTGAAAAACGGCATCGAGTTCGCTGACTACATTCGCCCCGTGGAAGTGCCGGGCTCGAAGCATGTCGAGGACATCTGCAACGGCGGCCAGTTGCGTCTCATCACGCTGAAGCTCACAAGAAAAGGCGTCGCGAAATCCTTGATCCTCGAAAGCCCCAACGGTAACAAAACCACGCCGGTGGTTGTCGCGGTCACCGCTGACATCGAAGGCCGCGTGGAGGCCAAGGGCGAAGCCCGCGATACACCTGCACCTCGCGGAAGCGCCAAAGGCAAAGGTGAGCCCGAAGCCCCGCAGAACGGTCCTGCTCCCGCTGATTCACCGAAGGAAGGCGGCAAGGGCGATGGCCCGTTGGTGCCAGCGAAGCCTGTGCAGTGGGAGGCAGGCAAGACCAAGGTGTTGGTCATCGGCGGTGGTTCCTCGCATGACTTCGCCAAGTTCTTTGGCGATACCGATGTGGCCACGCTTAAGGCCGCAGGCTTCACGGTGCACTACACCGAAGACCGCGACCAAGCTGCGAACGAACTGGCCACTGCCGACGTGGCCGTCATCAGTGTGAACCGGAAGTTCTTCGATACCGCCGCGTATCGGAAGTCTCTGTTCGACTTCGCTGCTGCAGGCAAAGGCATCATCATGCTGCATCCAGGCACCTGGTATGGCTTTGCGGGATGGCCAGAGTTGAACGCCAAAATCGTCGGCGGTGGTGCACGCGGGCATGACAAGATTCACCCCTTCGACGTGAAGACGCTGAAGCCAGAGCATCCCGTGATGCTAAACGTGCCTGCCAGCTTCACGGTGGAAGATGAACTGTATTATGTGAATGCCGATGGTGCGCCCGAGGGCACTGCTAAGATCGAGGTGTTGGCCGAGACATCGCCAAGCAACAAGTTCAAGAAGCCACACCCCAGCGTGTGGATCACCGAACATCCGAAGGCAAAAATCGTGGGGATCGCGCTAGGACATGACGCCCGCACGCACGATCTGAAGCCTTACCAAACGCTGCTCAACAATGCGGTGAATTGGGCGAGTGGAAAGTGATCACTCCTTTTTCCCGCCGCCCGCTTCACGCTTGCGCCGATACTCACCGATCTCACGTTCGACCTCTTTCTTGTAGGCCTCGCGCAAGGCCTTATAACCGTTCAAGCGTTCACCCACAGGCGCGGCTTCCAGGCTGATGATCGCTTGCTTCACAGGCTCTAGCTGCATGACGCGTTCATGCAGCTTACGCATCGCATCCCGCTGCTCGGGCTTGCCGAAGCCGAAGAACTCGAAGCCCATGCGAGCCACCGCGTGGCGCACAAAGTCTGGGTCCTCCGGGCGCGGTGCTGCGGGAGGGCCGCGCATCTCCCACGGCATGGGCGGCTTGACCTTGTCGAGGATCTTCACCACCTCAGGATCAATGCCCTGCAAGGTGGTTCGCAAGCTATTGCGGAATTCCTCGCTGGCCTTCATGAACTTGTCCTTGGCAGCCTGCATCTCAGGCTGTTTCCACGCCTTGTCCATGGCCTCGCGCACACGCTGACGCTCCGGCTCAGGCAGCTTATCAAAACCACCATCTCTCATGCCCGATGGACCACCGCGATGCTGGCCATACGGAGGCTTCATCTCCCCTCTCGGCGGCTCAGGCGGCGGTGGCGGCTTCGATTGGTCGTCGGGGGCAGCCAAGCCAAAACGGGTGGCGAGCAGAAGCGCCAGAAGGATCGAAGTGGCGTGTGGATAGGACATAACAGGAAAGGTTGAGGGGATTCCAGCATTCGCAATCGACATGATGGACACTGGCTTGAACACCACACCAGGGTGCTGGTTGCACTAGCAGCGCTGGATGAAATCGAGGATCTCGCGGGGATGGCTGACCAGCACCTCGGCCCCGCTAGCGAGCAGTTCCTCGTCACTGCGGAAACCCCAGCGCACGCCGATCCGACGCATCCCAGCATTCACACCGAACTTCATGTCCACGCCCGAATCGCCCACATAGGCGCAGCTGGCCAATGGCACGCCGAGCATGGCCGCCATCTCCATCGCACCGTCAGGCGCGGGCTTACGCGGCACTTCATTGCGCTGACCGAGCACCGCATCAAAGGTTCCAGTCCCGAAAAAATGCTCGGTCATCGGCACGGTGAAGCGGTGCGCTTTGTTGGAGATGACACCAAGCTTGAACCCCTGTGCTCGCAAGCTCGCGAGCAGTTCGTTGATAGCAGAATAGAGGGTCGTCTGCACATTCCAGTGCCGATCATAGTGCGCGCGGTATTCCTCCACACAGATGGCAATAAGCTCGGGTGTGCGCGCATGCTCGGGCAAGGCGCGCTCGACCAGCTTCTCCATGCCGTCGCCGACCATTTCTTTGAAGTCCTCCGGCTCGCAGCGCGGATAGCCACGGTCATCGAGCATAAGGTTGATAGACTCAGCGATGTCGCCGAGCGAGTCGATGAGCGTGCCGTCGAGGTCGAAGATAACAGTGGTAATCATGGGCTATGCAGTCCGTTTGCACCGCAACCGGTGGATTGAAATCAATGAGTTAGTATTAAACCACTTTTGACACATACTCAGCGAGATTCTCGCGCTGAGACGTGGAGAGTAGCAAAAGCCGCACGATACTGCCTCACTGGCATCTTTCCGTCATTCAGACCCTCACTACTTTTCTTTTGGCCCACGAGTGCATCGCAACTCGGCTACTTTGACCTTCGCCCATGTTTCCAGACCCTGTTCTCTACCGCCCCAATGTAGCCGCGATTCTCCGAGATGCCACGGGGCGCATCCTGATAGCCGAGCGCTTGAATGTGAAGGGCGCTTGGCAGTTCCCCCAAGGGGGGGTGGATGAAGGCGAGGCCTTTGACGTGGCCTTGTTTCGCGAGCTACAGGAAGAGGTGGGAGTTGGTGCCGCACTCGTGCGCGTCGCGCAGGTGCGTGGAGGCTATCGCTATGCCTTCCCCAAAGGCCGCCTGAAATACGGCATCTACGGCGGACAAGAGCAGACCTATTACCTGTGTGACTTCTCAGGGACCGATGCAGACATTCGGCTGGATGCGCACCACCAGGAGTTCGGGCAGTTCCGCTGGATCATGCCTGCGGAGGTCTCGCTCGCATGGGTGCCCAAGTTCAAAAAGAAAGTGTATCAGGCCGTGTTTCTTGATTTCTTTGGGCTGGAGTT
>CAXNNN010000167.1:0-7261 GCA_964203095.1 Verrucomicrobiaceae bacterium
AATCTCGCCGCGTGCCACCGACAGCCAATGCGGTGAAGTGCTCAGAGGCTTTTGCCGAGGCTGGCCGGAAGTAGTCGACGTCCACTCCATGCAGAATGCGGTGAATGCGCGAACCCGACACCCCCTGTGCCGCAAACCATGAACGCTGGGTTTCACTCATGATGATGATGGCAGAGAAGCGTTTCAGCTGCTGCGGCCAACGGATGGCTTCCGACAAGGTATCACTGCATTGATGGAAAGTTCCGACCAGCTGGAATCCACAGGAAGTCGCTGCTAGGAATGCTAGATCGCGGTCACACCAAAGATAATGCACCGGACCTGAATACCCCTCGCGGATGCGTTGAGTCACGAGTCTCTCCAAATCAAAACTGCCACCTGCACACCAGCGGGAGAAGGAGAAGCGTCGCAGCATCCGAGCGCGCAGTCTTGCCATACCTACGCCATCGCTGCGTGCCGATGTGACTTGTGCATACTCAGGCAGATAGTCAGCAAGCACGTGGTAGCCAGAACGTCCGGCCAGATGCCGGTCAACCGTCCAGGCCAAAAAGGGGCTAGATGACATCCGCAAAGGTCTTCTCGGTGCGGCGGAAATACCACACGCCAATGACGAGCATGAACAGGCTAAGGCCCGTGGAGAGCACGAAGCTCTGCCAATGAATCTCTGTGGTGCCACAGATGGCCCAGCGGAAACCATCGATCACACCGACAATCGGATTGAGAGCGACCAGCGTGCGGCCGGTGTCGCCGAAGCGCTCCTGAATGGCAGTAGTGCTGTAAAACACGGGTGACACGTAGAGGCCAAACTGCACGACGAAGGGGATGATGTAGCGGAAGTCGCGATACTTTACATTCAACGCGGTGAAGAGCAGACCGGGGCCCATAGCGCTGAGGAAGGCAAGGAGCGTGAACAACGGTAGTGCGCACAGCCGCCATGTGGGGGCCATGCCATACCAGACCATGAGCCCGGCGAGGATGATCATGGAGATGGCGAAGTCCACAAAGGCCACGACCACGGCACTGGCGGGCAGGATCATGCGGGGGAAGTAGATCTTGGAGATCAGATTAGCATTTCCCACCAGACTGCTGCTGGACTCGCTGAGTGCGCTGGCGAAAAAATACCAGGGCAGTGTGCCTGCGCAGACCATGATGGCGTAGGGTACGCCATCGCTAGGCAGCTTCGCCAGAGTGCCGAAGATGCCTGCTCCAATGAGGATCGTCAGCAAGGGGCGAATGACCGCCCAAGCGACGCCGATGACCGTTTGCTTGTAGCGCACCAGGATGTCGCGCCAGGCAAGGAAGCCGAACAGTTCTCGATAGCGCCAAAGGTCGCGCCAGTAGTGCGCCTCTGACTTGCCGGCTTCGATGATGAGTTCTTGAGGAGCAGACATGTTGTATTAGCGGCGGACCATCCAGTTTCCCAGCACCAGCACATCCATTTGAGTGCGCAGGAAGCACTCCAGCGCCTCGCGGGGATGGCAGACGACGGGTTCGTTCTCGTTGAAGCTGGTGTTCAGCACCATGGGCACACCGGTGAGGTTCTTGAACTCAGTGATCAAGGCGTGGTAGAGCGGGTTGGTGTCGCGATGCACGGTCTGCAAGCGACCGCTGCCATCGGCGTGTGTGGTGGCGGGAATCAGGCCACGCTTTTCCTGCCGCACCTGAAAGACTTGCATCATGAACGGCACGTCGGCTTCCTCCTCAAACCAGGCCAAGGTGTCCTCGCGCAGCACGGAGGGGGCAAACGGGCGGAAGCTCTCCCGGCGCTTGATCTTTGTGTTGAGAATGTCCTTCATGTTGACGCGGCGTGGGTCACCCAGGATGGAGCGATTGCCCAGCGCGCGCGGACCCCATTCGAGGCGGCCTTGGAACCAGCCGATGACCTTGCCTTCGCTAATGGCCTGGGCAGTGGCACGACACAGATTGGTGCTATCTTGAAACTCCATGACCTGACAGCCTGCTTCTGCAAGACGGTCGCTCTCATCGTCGAGTAAGGCTTTCACTTCGTCATCGCTGAACTGCGGGCCGTAGTAGGCGTGGGCCATGTGGAAGCGCTGCTTCATTCCTGATTCCTGATTCCTGATTCGCTGGTCGGCGACCAAGGCGGCTCCGATGGCACCGCCGGCATCGCCAGCCGCACTTTGGATGTAGAGATGCTTGAAGGGGGTCATGCGCATGACCTTGCCATTCGCCACCGAGTTCATGGCGCAGCCGCCACTCAGCGTGAGGTAGTCGCTTCCGTAGCGCTCGTGCAGCTTGTTCAACAGCGCAAAGAAGGCCTCCTCATACATCGCCTGGATGCTGCGTGCGAGATCCTTGTGTTTTTGCTCCAAGGGTTCGTTGGCTCTGCGCGCAGGGCCGAGCAGAGCTTCCAGTGCGGGGGCAAACAAGGTGCCGACTTCCGGTGACCCGTTGTCCCAGGAATACGGCACGTTTTCGCGATGATGGCGGAAGTAGCCGAGCCCGAGTTCGAAGGTGCCGTTGGCCTGCACGCGAACAATCTGCCGCATTTGCTCCATGAACCTCGGTTCGCCATACGGTGCGAGGCCCATGACCTTGTATTCATCACCGAAGTGCGGGAAGCCAAGATACTGGGTGAGCGCGCTGTAAAACATGCCCAGCGAGTGGGGGAAAAACACGCGACCGTCGATCGCCATCTGGCCGTCGATTCCCATGCCCCAAGCGGCGCTAGCGAAGTCGCCAAAACCATCCACACTGAGGTTCACCGCGTCTTTGAAAGGAGAGCACAGATAACTAGAGGCGATGTGAGCAAGGTGATGTTCGACGTGATGAATCTGGGCGTCGATCACTGTCTCTGGGAACGCTACGGCGAGAGCTTGTTGCAGGTTTTGTGCTTTGCCGCGCTTGCGCAAGCGTTCGGCGATGAGTCGCCAGTCGGGCCGGTTCCTCAGCAAGAAGGCGAGGCGTTTGGCACGGTTTACGCGCGGGTTGAGATTAATGGCAATGTGCCCCACTTCCCCCAGCTTGATCCCGGCTTCCTTGAGGCAGAACTTGATGGCTTCCGTGGGAAGTCCGGCCCAGTGCTTGATGCGGCGCAGGCGCTCTTCTTCAATGGCGGCGATGAGCACACCATCCTTCACGATGGCGGCCGATGAATCACCGTGCCAGGCGTTGATACCGAGAACGAACATGGGGAATGAAATCAGGGCACGCTACCGCCCTTGGTCGCAGGTGCGATCACGACAAATGAGGCGGAGCATTTTCGGAAAGGAGGCGCGGAATCTAGCCGTCTTCACGAATGGCGGAAAGAACAAACTGGCTTCAAGCTTGTTGGCTTGAAAAGCTTGATTTTCCTTGGCCTGTCACCTTGGAGGGCGGTCTGACTAAGCGTCTCTAAAAGACACTCTCAGCGAGAAGTTGGCGATCAGCCTGTGGTGGCCATATCCAGGCATGGCCAAGCTACCCATGAGCTTCATCTTCAGCATCCTCAAGCTTAGCGGATTGGTCATTGAAGTGCCTACGATCAGAGCAGGTATCCCAAGGTGCAGCCCTTCATGAAGGCTGACAAGTAGAGCATCGAGATGTCCATGGAGCCTGCACGCCGTTGGCCCCTCCTCCTCACATGACTACAGCTGTCGATGCAGATGCACTCCTCCGCTGAGAATAGGCGTCGTAGCTGTTGGAATGCCTGGCAGCAGGAAGTAGCCGTGGCCCTCTTCATTCACCAGGATGCCGTAGTAGCTGACCGGGCGCTTCACCAAGCCATCCATGAGCAAGAAACTGCCGCTGAATACGCCAGCGCTTCGATTGATGCTGAGCTTCATGCCAGTGGGATTGAGAGCAGCGGTGAAGCTGGCTATGCTGCTGGTGTTCAGACGGAAGAGCTGGTTTAAGCTGCCCGCCTGCGCCGCGCTACTCACATCCGCCCCGTTGAAGTCCAGCGCCGCATTGTCGGGCGCGTCGCTAGTACCAAGCACGTTGAAACCACTGGCAGGGGCTTTGTAAAGATAGCCGCTGTCCCGCAAGGTCAGGGCGAAAGGCGCGGCGTAGGTGCGATCTGTCGTGCTCAGCGCGGCCAGTTTACGCCACTCAACGGTGCCTGAGAATGCTGGGCCTCCGATGACGGTCGCGTTCAGGCTAAAGCTGGCAAGTCTACCCAGTAGGCTACCTTTGCCTGCATACAGCGGCACATACCATATCAGACGCGGGTCCTTGCCTTGCAAGCTAGTGGTGATGCTGCTGCCATCTGGCAATCGACCACTACCGGAGAGCAGCCCGCTGGTGGAGCCGCGCAGGCGCAGGTAGCCACTGCCCTGAGGTTTGGCGGCATCGCCTCCAGAAGGCAGCAGGGCCGTGTGATAGTAGGACACGGCGAAAGCACGCAGAGCGCTCGCAGGAACGGCTGACCAATCGTCCAGACGATCACCCAGAATGGTCGTGTCAAAAGCGCCCTCCGTTAGAGTGCCTGAGAGCTGCCCGGAACTGCGGTCGATCTGGAGTGCCAGCTCGAGCGGCGTCTCGTTTCTCCGTGGGATTGTCTGGCGGAAAGTCGGATCAACGGAGGCTCTGGAAAGCCAACGTCCGCCAATCGGATAGCTCGTCACCCCGTGGAAGAGTCTGCCAGTGAGCGCGCCAGTGCCTGCGGTGCTCAGAGATACACGCCCGCCAAGATTGTCATTCACCTCACTTTGAGGCTCAACCAAGGCTTCATGATTGATGCCTGACGCGAAGTCGAACGGAGCGATGGTGATGGTGTAATCCTGACCAGGGCCAGTGCCTGCGGCGTTCTTGGGCGTGATGCGCAGCGTGAACGCACCACTGACATTGGGGGTGCCTGTGATGCGATTGGTCAGTGCGCTGTAGACCAAGCCGGCTGGCAGCTTGCCCACGACGAAAGTGGTCGCGGGCTCATCGGCAGTGAGTTGCCAAACGAAATCGCCGCTGACCGTTGCGTCGATTGGTGGAGCCGCATGGGAGTTCGATGGTGTCAGAAGCCGATGCAAATGATACGGTCCCAGCACCTTGGTCGTGCCGTGCGCCGTGACGTCGCAAAAGTAGTCCTCTTCATTCGCCGAACTAAAGCGGCTTATCGTCAGCTTCGCTGCGGTGCTGATGATCGCAGGGTCACTGCCCTTGCGCCAGGCAAACACGGGCAGCGATCCAGCATAGGGCACGGCAAGTGTAGCGGTCGTGCCTTCGATGATGTTGCGGTTGCCGACCGCTTCGCCGATCACGGTTAGCAGCACGCTCTGACTGAGCGCCTTGCCACCCACGAGGACGTTGTAACTGCCTGCGTGGCCAAGTTGCACATTGCTGTGGATGTAGGCTGCGCCGGTCGCACCAGGGATGCTGATATTGCTTTTGCGCCACTGATGTCGTAAGGTTGGACGGCCCAGGGCTGAGACGTTGAAGCTGATCGTGTCGCCAACCTTCGCCAGTTGCGACAGCGGCTGCGTGACGATGCGCGGCTGATCGCCAATGACTTCTAGCAGCGCGCCAACACTGGATTCACTGCCGTTGTCGTCGGTGACGATGACGCTATAGCCTGCCTGATCGCTGGCTGTGGCATTAGCAATCGTGAGCGTGGCACCTGTCTCGCCAGATACATTGATTCGATCCTTCTGCCACTGATAACTGAGTGTTCCACTGCCGGTCGCCACCACGCTAAAGGTGGCGGTGTCGCTCTCGCTCACCGCGATGCCTTGCGGTGGGGTCGTGATGTCGATCGTGTTCGTCAGGTTGCTATTGATCCAATGGGTGATCAGGCTGATGCCCTGTGGGTCGAGTTCGCTGGAGCCGAGCGGTGGCATGCGTGCAAAGCCGCCCGTCGCATTGATTCGGTGTAGCAGAATCGAATGCGCCGTGTCGCCGGGCACGATCAAGCGATTCAAAGGATCGCCGCCGAAGTCGTTCGCAGCGCCATTGACGAGATGCGTGTCGTTCAGGCTAACGGGGAGTCGGGCGTCCCAAGAGGAAGGCATTAGACCGTTGGGCTGATGGCACATGGAACAGTTGGCACTCAGGTAGGAACGCGCGCGTTGCTCCAGGCTATGCGTGCTGTCATTCGCCGCGGCGAGCGCAGGCAGCACGCCAGCCGGCGCAGGCTTTTTGTCCAGGTAGCCTGCTTGATGGAAGGCCGCGAGTTGGTGGCCGACGCCGGGCGCGGTGCTCGGACGGTTGAGCTGCGCCGTGTTGAAGCTCAGGGCATAGCCACCGCCGGGAGTGTGGCACTGATTGCACTCGGAGCGGGATGGGAACCGCCAGGTCTGTGCAGGGCTTGCTGATGGGATGGCGTAGCTCAAGCCATCACCATCGACGAGGTCGGCGTCGGTTTGATCCTCACGCCACTGGTAGCTGAGGCCATACACATCGGTCGTTGTCTTGACCAGAATGCGGGTCTCCAATCGGCGGCGTGTAGCGGGGTTGCCGCGCTCGACTTCGATGTCAAAATGCTTCACCCACACCGCGCCCGTGGGCAGCGTCCAGTTGCCTTGCTCGCTGAAGCCAAACTTCGGTGTCGTGCTCTTGATGGCGAACCATCGTTGCTTGGTCGCGTAGTCGCTCCAGAACGGCAGGTTCACGTCATACGGCACCACGCCTGCTGCTGGCGTCATTGTGGCCGTATTGCTAAAAACGCCTGTGGCGGAAAGGGTCGCGGGCAGGGTGGTCGCGGGTGCACCGGTATGCTTGAGACGTTTAACAGTGCCACCCAGATCACAAAGTAGCAGTTCACCATTGCGCGGGTCCAGACCGAAGCCGGCGATGCTGCTATCCGTGCACAGATGCTGCGCGACCCAGTTGCCGCCGCTTTCCTCCAACGACATGATCCAGCCGGACTCGTAGTCGGCGAAGATGTATTTGCCTGTCAGCTCGGGCATTGCTCGCCCTCGATAAATCATACCGCCCGTGATGGACTGGCCATAGGCGACGTCGCTGGCGTTGAACGAGTGATCGTAGTCGAAGATGGGCTCCAGCGGAGTGAAGCCGGTGGCCGGAGGTGTGGTTGGCGATGGGCCTTGCGAGAAGGCATGCCGCCCCTCGCGCCAACTCCAGCCACCGTCTGCGCCCTTGGTGATGATGTTCACTTCTTCATAACTGCCCTGGCCGACATCGGCGCAAAACAAGCGGCCCGTGGTCGGGTCGAAGCTGAAGCGAAAGGGATTCCGTAGCCCTGTCGCCCAGATCTCCGTGCGCACGTTAGCAGGGTCGATGGTGCGGTTGTGCCAGCTGGCGAATCCAATGAACGGATTGTCTGGCGGAATGGTGTAGGTGCCTGCGTGAACCGCGCTGGGATACTGCGGCG
>CAXNNN010000168.1:0-7227 GCA_964203095.1 Verrucomicrobiaceae bacterium
AGGTCGCGTTGGGCGGCGTCGAGTTGGTGACAAAGGTCAGGCCTGAGGCTGCGGCATTGTTCTTTTTCCAGTTGCCCGTGAGGGTGGGCGATCCCTGAGCCGTAGACGTTAGTGATAGTGCGGAACCGACGGTTACCAATTGTGTGGTGGGCTGTGTGGTGAACAGCGGAATCTGGTCGTCGTCCACAATGGTCAGGGTGTGAACCTTCGTGGCACCCAGTCCAGCATCCCCCGTGGGTGCGCCCAGAGAGAACACGGCGGTCTCACCCAGCTCGTCCTGCTTGTCGCTGAAGATCGTCACCGGAATCAGCTTGGACGTCTCGTTCGGGGCAAAGGTGATCGGGGTTGTGGCCACTTTATAATCGCTGGTGACGGCGCTGGCACCCTGCGTGGCGCTGCCGGAGAGGGTGAAGAGCACGGTCACTGGCAGCGCTGAGGCTGGCGACAAATCGACTTGCACCTGCTGGATGCCACCGATGATGCTCTCGGAAGGCGCAGAGGTGGCTGCGGCAAAGCTCACGGAGGGGCGTGCCGGCTGCCCGCCCGTGCTGCTGAGGATCACCCCTGCGTCGCCGCCTGTGATGAGCGTAATGCCGTTCCAAGCCAGACCATACAAGGACTGGGCGGTGCCTGCCTGGCCACCTTGCCAGACGAGGCCACCGAAGGAGTAGGCGGTCGTGCCGTCATCTCCCACGGCAAAGAATTGATTTCCGACCACGATCACGCGGTTCAGCGCCGTCCCGGTGGAGGCGCGGCGGCGGGTCCAAGTGCTGCCGTTTTGGCTGGTCCAAATCGCGCCGCCACTGGTGACAGCCGTGAATAGATTACCCCCGAACGTGACATCCAGGAAAGCTTCGCTATTGCCCACAGCGACGACCAGTTTCGTCCAGTTGTTGCCACCGTCGATCGAGCGATAGACCAGACCAAGGTCGCCCACGGCCACGACCAATCCGCCCACTGCGGACAGGCCATAAAGTGAGCTGCCCAGATCGGCAGGAGCGGTGGGCAACGTTTTGCGCGTCCAAGTGGCACCGGTCGCCGAGGTGTAGATCACGGGCAAGTCGTCGCCGGTATCGAACCCGACGGCCACCACCTGACCGCCGGTCTTGCGCACGGAGTAAAGCGTGAAATCGTCGGGGGTCAGGGCCTCCGTCCATGTGATACCGTCGGGCGAGGTCCATGCACCGTCCCCGGCGGCCACGTATTGGGAGCTGGTGTGGGTAACGCTTGCCATCAAGAGGCCTGCCTGCGCGTGGGAAGTCCAAGTGGTGCCATCGGTTGAGGTGCGTGAGGCATTCTCAGACACCGTCACGAAGGCAGTGCCGTTGCTGGCCACATCGCTAATCGGCAAGGTGTCAGCCGTGGACAAGCGCTGGGCCCACACCGTTTCGCTCGGTGGTGCGATACTCAGGATGCGACCAGCGGCCCCTGTTGTGACATAGGTGGTGCCTAGCTTGCCACCGCCGAAAAGGTCGGTGGGGTCGCCTGTGGATCGGTCTGTCCACGCCGCGCCATCTGGAGAGGTCCAAACCTCGCCCGCTGCGCCGACGCCCATCATTTCGTTGCTGCCTCCGATTCGTTGAACGCGTAGGCTACTGGTGGTGACCCGTTGTTCCACCCAGTTGACCCCACCGGTGGAGGTCCAGAGTTTGCTATCCGTATTCGAACTGGTCGAGAGAACCAACGTGTTGTTCGAAGTCGAAAGGCTAACAGGCGCGTCATTGGCCGTCACTCCTGTTAAGCCTGTGACTTTGGTCCAGACAAGGTTTGCCCCTGTGAAGCTGCCCTTGAGAATGTTCTTCGACGTCACGGCGAAGAGAAAGCGACCGAGGTGGGTCACGTCATCAATCGGATTGACGACAGCGGCTGGGTTCGCCTGCTTCCAGGTGATCGCATCGGCAGAGGTCTGGGCCACGCCAGCCTTGCCGTCCCAACCACAGGCCACAAAAAAGTCGCCGTTGTGAGCGATGCTTGAAAGTGACTGCGAGCCAAGTGCTGCGCTTTGGGTCCAGGCGATTCCGTCCGCTGAACGCAGCACCACGCTGTTGTCCCCGACGACCACGAACTGAGTCCCCACAAAGATGACGTCCAGCAGATTGCTGGTCGTGCCAGAGGTCCGCTTCGTCCAAGCAGTGGCATTGTCGCTGGTCCAAATCTCCCCGAAGTTCCCCACCGCGACTAGCCGCGTCCCGGCACTGTTGCTCGTCATCGACTGAAGGGTCTCGACCGACGGCAGAGGCGTTCGTAGCGTCCAGTCACGACCAACAGTTGCATACACGCCCGGGTTGAGGGCGGCGATCAAAAGCGCGATCAGCAGGCTCGCGCGCAGGGTCTTCGGGCTGGACTGGCAGGGTGGTGTCATAATGTTGCAATGGGGTTCGATAACCGCAGACGCCGTGGGACAGGGTGCTTACGACTTAACCGTGAGTTTACAGGATTTGCCTTTACGGAGTCAATACTTTGGATGTTTGCCTTTGCTAAACGCCCGGCCTTGCACCCGCGCCCGGCCTCCGATAAAGGAAAGTTCATGCTGCTCCCCTTCTCGCTTCTCACCCTTGCAGGCTATTTCTGTGGGGCTACTCCCTTCGGTTATCTGGCGGGCCTTTTGAAAGGTATCGACATTCGCCAGCACGGCAGCGGCAATATCGGGGCCACCAATGTCATCCGCACCCTGGGCAAGGGAATCGGCATTCCAGTTTTCATGCTGGACGTGATCAAGGGCTGGTTCCCGGCTTGGCTGGCGCAGCATTGGATGAGTGATCAGGGAGCTAGCCTCGCCTGGATCACCAGCGCTGGCATCGCAGCCGGGGTGGCGGCGGTTCTGGGGCACAATTTTACTTTTTGGCTGAAGGGCAAGGGCGGCAAAGGCATCGCCACGTCTGCAGGCGCACTCCTCGGCACCGCTCCTGTCGCGGCAGGCATTGGCCTGTTAACCTTTGCCATTTGTCTCAAAATCTGTCGCTACGTGTCGCTGTCTTCCTTGATTGCCGGAGCCGTGATCCCGATCGCGATGGCGGTGATGATGGCCCGCAGCGGCCAGTGGAATTTCATCCTACTCGGCTTCGGCGTCGCGCTGTGCGTGCTGGCGATTGTGCGGCACAAGGCCAATATTCAGCGCCTGATCGCAGGCACGGAGCCGAAGGTGGGCCAGAAGAAGCCACAACCCGCAGCGCAAGCCTAGATGATCGCCTCCGCCACAGTTCTCGGAGCTGGCAGCTGGGGCACGGCCATTGCGGCCCTGCTCGCTGACCGTGGTTTGAATGTGCAGTTCTGGGGCCGCGATCAGGCGCTGATGCAGCAGATCGATCAGACGCGCAGCAATATCCGCTACCTGCCAGGGCTGGAGCTGCCGCAGTCGATCCACGCGACGAGCGATCTTGCCGCACTGGAGCCCGCTGACCTGCTCGTCTTTGTCGTGCCGTCGAAGGCCATGCATGACACCGCTGCCCAAGTCGCAGCGGTGGGGCTGGGCAAGACACGGCCCATCGTGCTGAGTTGCACTAAGGGCATCGAACTGAACTCAGGCCTGCGCATGAGTCAGATCCTGGGCCAGCAGTTTGGCGATTGCCCGCTGGCCGCGCTGACCGGTCCTAACCATGCCGAGGAAGTCTCGCAGCGACTGGCCACGGCTGCTGTCGCCGCCGCGCAGGACATGCAGACTGCCCAGGCGGTGCAGGATGCCTTTCGGGTGCCGTGGTTCCGCTGTTACACGAGCGATGACTTAGTCGGCGTGGAGTGGGCGGGCGCAATGAAGAATCCGTATGCCATCGCCGCTGGCATCGCTGCCGGATTGCAACTGGGCGACAACGCCATCGCTGCGCTGGTCACGCGCGCCCTTGCTGAAATGGTGCGCATGGGCGTGCATCAAGGCGGGCGAATGGAAACCTTCTACGGCCTCAGTGGCGTCGGTGATTTGGTGGCGACCTGCTACTCCGAGCACAGCCGCAATCATCGCCTGGGCCTCGCGCTCGGACGCGGCCAAAAACTGGCCGATTTGCTCGCCGCATCTTCCATGATTGCCGAGGGCGTACCCAACACGCTCAGCCTCTACCAGTGCGCGCAGAGTGCGGGTGTCCGCACGCCGTTGTTAGACGCCATGCACGATGTCTTGTATGCCAACAAGCCCCCGCAGTTAGCTCTCAAAGAGTTGCTGGGCCGTGAGTTGCGAGCTGAAGCCGAATAAACACCGCCCATGAAACTGACCACCTTCAACGTCAATGGCATCCGCGCCGCCATGGACAAAGGCCTGCGTGATTACCTGCTCACAGGCGATGCCGACGTCATCTGCTTGCAGGAAACAAAGGCCCAGGCCGAGCAGGTTGATCTGTCCTGGTTCACCGGCTACACCGCCGTCTGGAACAGCGCCGAAAAGAAAGGCTATTCCGGCACGCTAGTCCTGAGTCGTGAGCCGGTGAAAACGCACAGCCTGGGGCTTGGCATCGCCGATCACGACAAGGAAGGCCGCGTCATCAGCGCCGAGTTCGCCGACTTCCACTTGGTCAATGTTTACACGCCCAACTCCCAGGCCGAACTCGCGCGCTTGCCGTATCGCCTGACTTGGGACGACGCCTTTTTGAAGCACATCCAGAAGCTGGAAAAAACTAAGCCCGTGCTTGTCTGCGGCGATCTCAACTGCGCGCACAAAGAGATCGACTTGGCCAACCCCAAGTCCAACCGCAAGAACCCCGGCTTCAGCGACGAAGAGCGCGCCAGCTTCGATCATTTCATTAACGCAGGCATCACCGATGTCTTCCGCCATTTCGACCCAAGTCCCGGTCGCTACACTTGGTGGACGCAGCGCACCGGCGGCAGTGCCCGAGTGAACAACATCGGTTGGCGGCTCGACTACTGGCTCGCGACGCCGAAGGCCATGCCCGCCGTGAAAAGCTGCACCATCCGCACCGATATCTACGGCTCAGACCACTGTCCGGTGGAGATCGTGGTGGGCTAGGTCACAAGGACTTCAGGGCGCCCTGCACCACCTCGGCCGTGCGGGCTAGGTCATCTGGGCTGTGCGCAAGGGAGATGAACCCGGTCTCGAACTGGCTGGGTGCGAAATACACGCCGTCCTCCAGGCACTTGTGGAAGAATTTGCGGAAGGCCGGGATGTCACTGGTCTTGGCGTCGGTCAAGTTGCGCACAGGGGTCTCCGTGAAGAACAGGCAGAACATGCTGCCCTTGCGATACCACTGGTAGCCACGGCCCGTCGTCTTGAGCACATCCAGCACCGCGTCTTCCATGATCTTGCCCAGCTGCTCCAGCTTGTTGTAGCCGTCCAGTCGCTCCATTTCGCGTAGCTGCGCCAAGCCTGCTGCCATCGCCAGCGGGTTGCCGCTCAGCGTTCCAGCCTGATACACCGGGCCATCGGGCGCGAGCATGTCCATGATATCCGCACGACCGCCGAAAGCACCGACCGGCAAGCCGCCGCCGATCACCTTGCCCATCGCGGTCAGATCAGGCGTCAGGCCTTCCAGCTCTTGCACACCGCCCTTGGCAAGACGGAAACCGGTCATCACTTCGTCGAAAATGAGCAGCGCGCCGTGCTTCTCCGTGATCTCTCTCAGCTTTTGCAGGTAGCCCGGCTGCGGCAGGATGAGGCCCGCGTTCGCGGGATAGCTCTCCACGATCACCGCCGCGACTTCGTGCCCTACCTTGGCAAAGCATTCATCGAGTGCCTCGACATCGTTGTAAGGCAGCACGGTGGTCAGGGCGGCGTAGCTGGCTGGAATGCCGGCGCTATCGGGCTGGCCATTGGTCAGCGCCCCGCTGCCAGCAGCGACAAGCAAGGCATCGACATGGCCGTGGTAGCAGCCGTCGAATTTGATGATGCGATCCCGCTTTGTGAACCCGCGCGCTAGTCGCACGCAGCTCATCGTCGCCTCGGTGCCGCTGTTGCACAGGCGCACCTTCTGCACGCTGGGCACCCATTCACAGACCAGCCTAGCCATCTCGACTTCATAGGGGTTCGGAATGCCAAAGCTCAGGCCGTCTTTGGCAGCGTTCTGCACGGCATAAATCACTGGCTGCGGCGCGTGGCCCAGAATCGCGGGGCCCCAGGTGCCGACGTAGTCGATCAGGTCCTTGCCATCGACATCCCAAATGCGCGCACCCTTGGCCCGACGCACGAAAAATGGTTCGCCGCCCACGCTGCGGAAAGCTCGCACTGGCGAGTTCACGCCGCCCGGGATGTATTGCTTGGCGAGGGAGAATAGCTTGGTGGACAAAGGGCCGTTGCTCATGCTGCGTAGTATTGAAGCGCTGAGCGTGACTGGCAAATTGATTCATTTGTCATCTTTTGGCAGTAAACATGCGCAAAAGCATCAAATAAGCCTTGGATTTGATGCTTAATGATGCAAAATGACTGCATGAGAGTCACTGTGGACATCGACGAAGCCGTGTTGAAGGAGTTGTCACGCCTGAGCGGCGAGAAGAAAAACAGCCCTGCCATCGCCAAGGTCGTGAAGGATTGGGTGCGGCGGCAGAAGGCCAAGGAGTTCGGCAACCGCATCATGGAGGGGTTCTTTGATTACCCGCTGACCAATGACCAAATCGAGGAGGCGGACGGTTAGTCGTCTATGGTTCTCGTTGACTCTTCGATCTGGATTGAGGCCCTTCGGCGCGATGGTGACGTGATGGTCAAGCTCGCGCTGAAGGGGCTCTTGAGTGAAATGGAAGCCGCCTCTTGCAGCATGGTGAAGCTGGAGGTTATGGGTGGTGCGCGCAAAGAGGAGCGCAAGCGGCTGGAGGAATACTACGAAGTCGTTCCCTACATCCCGGTCACCGAAAAAGACTGGTCCGCTGCCGTACTGCTGTCGTGGAAGTTGCGGGAAAAAGGCCATGTGGTGAAGTGGAACGACATCCTCATCGCCACCATGGCCCATCGCCGTGACGTCCGCGTGTTTGCCCGCGACAAGCACTTCGACACGATGCGCGATGTGCTGGGCCTCAGGCTCTATCAGCCGGGGTATAATGGAATGTATAATCCTGGGGAAGACTGACCCTGTTGTGCCCTCCCCTTTGACGCCGCGCATCGCCAGCGCTACGGAGCGCGCTGCATGAGCACCACCATCCGCAAGACACCTGAACAACTCCGCTCCTGGCGATGGTTTGGCCGGGACGAACTCCGTTCCTTTGGCCACCGTTCACGCGCCAAGCAGGCGGGGTTGGATGAGTTCGACTACACGGGCAAGCCAGTGGTCGGCATCTTCAATACCTGGACCGATCTGA
>CAXNNN010000169.1:0-7224 GCA_964203095.1 Verrucomicrobiaceae bacterium
TTCTCCTTCTTCGGCGGCATCTCGCCCGAATTGACCTGCTCCAGCATCTCCGCCCAGTGATGCGTGTCCGCGCCCAGCTTAAAGTCGCGGGAGAGTTGGTCGATCCGCAAATCGCCCTTCTCCTTGTCTGGCCCATGGCAGCGGATGCAGTGCTTCTCCAGGAAAGCGTCATACGGTTCAGCCGCGTGCACGGCACCAGCGAGGACTAGACAGGCGAGAAGCTGGCAGTGGCGGGTGATGAATCGACGGTGGGGCATTGGTGGGATTGAATTGGGATCTGAGATACGGGGCTTTCGCTAAACTTTCTCCAGCATGCGTTTCGCATCGCCGAAGGTTTTTGGGCGCACGTCCATCTTGCCCATCATCGACATGAAGAGGCGGCACATCTGCCGCTCCGATTTGCCGGTGTAGTCGAGCGCTTGCCCCTTCTTCAGCAGACCACCCGGGCCGCCTAGAACGATGATGGGCAGTTGATCATTGGCATGCTTGGCCCCGGCCATCATACTCGAGCAGTGCATGAGAATGGTGTTATCGAGAAGCATGCGCGGGCCTTCCTGGATGGCGTCGAGCTTGCGCGCAAGGTAGGCGAGCTGCTCCGTGAAGAACTGCTTCACCTTGAGGAAGTCCTCTCCGTCGCTGTGGCTAAGGAGGTGATGGATCATGTAGTCGATGCCATGGCCAGGCTGCTGGACGCTGGGCAAGTTCGGAAAGCGTAGGGCGCTGTGGTCATTGTTGAGCTTTAGCGTTGTAATGCGCGTGGTGTCCGTCTGGAAGCCGAGCACAAGGATGTCACAGATCAGCTTCATGGGCTCGGCGATGTCCTGAGGGCTACCGTCAGCAGGGCGCTGCATGTTCGGTTTGTCGAGCGTGGGACGCCAGCCTTGCAACTCGCCGAGCTTGCCTGCATGCGGAACCCTTGCATGATGCCGGTGTGAGCAGCGACGGTCTCGCGCTGAGTTTCGCTTGTCTGGAGCTGATGCGAGAGATGCAGACGGGCGAGCCATAGCTCCAGTTCGCCACGCATTGATTGCCACAGCTTCAACAAGCGCGCATTTCTCGGGGCATCGAGCATGATCTTGTGGAATTCTATATCAAGCCGCGCCACTGCTTTGACCGACTTTGCCCGCTGTGTAGCGGCGATGTTCTTCTCCAGGGTACCGGCATCCAACCTGAGCTTGGAGGTAGCGGGTCTCGCTGCCAGCGGCTCCAGAGTGATTCGAAGCGTGTAAAGCTCCTCAAAATCCTTCGGCGTAAGCGCCTTCACATACGCTCGGCCGGTGCCGCTGAACTCGACAAGCCCTTCGCGCTCCAGGGCAAACAAGGCCTCCCGCACGGGCACACGGGTAACACCTAGCCGCTGAGCGACCGCAGATTCAGCCGACAAGTCCCCCGGCGAGGCACCGCCACTGAGAATCTCCTGCCGCAGCTTGTCAGCGGCGGAATCAGTGCGTGAGGGTGTAAGGGCAGTGGCGCTCATTAGGTATACCGTTAAATCATAGAAACGGTATACAGTTTGATCTCTTTACAAAAGATCATGCCTTTGGCGACGGCGACGAAGCTACGCGATCAGTTCAGGAATGGGACGACCATTGCCGACGATGTGCACCGGGCGACCGTTGAGGTCGTTGAGTGTGACCTTCGCAGAGTCGATGCCCAGGTGGTGGTAGATCGTGGACAAGAAATCGCCAGGGCCGCAGGGCCGTTCGATAACGTCTTCGCCACGCTTGTCCGTCGCCCCAATCACGCCGCCAGTTTGAATGCCGCCACCCGCCCAGATGTTGGTGAAGGCACGCGGCCAGTGATCGCGCCCCGGTTGCAGCGTGCCCGCAGGCGCACTCGCATCCCCTGCCCCAGTGCTGCGATCAAAGCTGATCTTTGGTGTCCGACCAAACTCACCCGTGACTACCACGAGCACGCGCTTATCGAGACCACGTGCGTAGATATCTTCGGTCAGCGCTGAGACGGCGCGATCATAGTTCGGCATACGAAAACGCAGTGCCTCGAACTGATGCTGATTCACCGCGTGATCGTCCCAGTTCTGCACGCGACCGCAGAGCGACCCGGCCAACTGACTGGTGACAATCTCCACGCCGGCTTCGACAAGGCGACGTGCGAGCAACAACTGCTGCCCCCAGCGATTGCGGCCATAACGATCCCGCGTCTGGGCGTCCTCCTTGTTCAGGTCAAAGGCATCGCGAGTCTGTGGGTTCGTCAGCAAGGTGACTGCCTGCGCTTCAAACTCATCCAACGCCCCCAACTCGCCCTCGCGATCAAACGCGCGCTCCATCTTATCCAGGCTCTTGCGCAAGGCCACGCGATCACTCAAGCGCCGTGCCTCCGCCTCATTCGCGAGGCCGATGTTAGGCACTTCAAAGTTCGGCCGGTTCGGATCATCACTCACTGCGAAAGGCGAATACGCATCGCCCAAGTAAGCTGGGCCGCAGTATTCAGGCGAGGCAGGATTCACACCGACATAGTTGGGCAGTGGGTTCGTGCGTTTGCCATCTTTGGAGCGCAAGTAGTTCGCGACGGACATCCAGTCCGGCAGCTTAACCTTGGGCTTGTCACGCACATCCGGGTCGCCAGAAAGCATCTGCATAGAGCCCGCAGGATGCCCACCCGCCGGCTGATTCATAGAGCGCAGCACCGTAAACTTGTCCGCGATCTTCGCATTCATCGGCAGCAACTCGGTGAACTGCATGCCTGGCACTTTGGTGCTGATCGTCTTGAACGGCCCGCGATACTCGCTGCCAATGTCGGGCTTCGGATCATAGGTATCGATGTGCGACTGCCCGCCAGGTAGCCAGACCATGATGATCGATTTCTTCTCATGATTTGGTTTCAATGCATTCTCCGCGCGCAGCTTGAGCAATCCAGGCCAACTCAGCGAGGCGAAACCGCTCAACCCGACCTGCATGAAGCCGCGCCGTGATATTGGCACCGGACCGGCACAACGAACAAAGGATGGAGGATCAATGAGAGAAGACATAACGTAAACCTACGCGCTTGGAAGCTTCAGTTTATCCGAGCTGCATGGGAATCCTTGAGCGGCAAGTGAAGGGTAACCAGATACTACACTCAACCTTAGGGCACCTCTGGCAACCTCACGCGATGCTTTCACTGCAGCGCCGGCACGGACGATGACATCACCAAGTGGTGATCGCTACGCCGCCATCCTGATCAGACCTTAAACGCGCGCTGCTCCTGAGCCCGACGCACCATCAGCACTGCAAGGACCACGACCAGGCCAATGATCATTTGCCAAGCCCAGCCGGGCAGGCTGAAGGCCGCAGGTAGCGACACTTGCAACAGATCTGACGGCGGAGAAAACTTACCTTCATTGTCCACGCCAAGCACGCGCCACTCATACTGCGTCTCCGGCAGCAGCCCTTCAATGCGTGCCGCAGACGTGCCCGCGGGCACCGTCACTGGCTCCCAGCCTTCCACGTTCTTCCAGCTCTTCAGCGGTATACCCGTCTGCTTGTTGACGACGTAAAACGACTCCTGCACCAGGTAGCTTTTGGGCTCCACCTTGGGGGACTGCCACTGGAGCACCACGTAGTTCTTGCCCGCCTCCTTCACCCCAATCGCCGGCACGGGATCGAGGAAAGCGCTGCGCAGCTGCGGAATGGCGTCAATGCCCAGGCCAAACGTGGCCAGTTGACCGAATAAGGCGACGCCCTTGGGCGACATCTGGCTATACACTTCACTACCCGAGGAGTCCTTGTCATCGCCCGATGCGACAGAGGGCGGTGTGGTCAGACTCGCGGCAAGCGCGGGCGCAGGTGTGGGTGCCGGAGGCTTCGACAGCGACTTCGGCGTCACTGGCCCCCCGTCCTTCACCTTCGCGGTTGGCTTCGTTGCCGAATCCCGTGCGGCCGCAGGAGCCACCGCTTTGGGTCGTGCCGGGCCGTGAGGGTTCTCGATCTTTTCTGGCTCCCCAGCCGTGCCAGGACGACGTGGGTCAAAGAGCGTCCCCGCCACCGCGACGTCCAGCTTGCCACCGGAACCCGCGATACCGAAGCTCGACTTGTAGCTGCCGGGTTGCTCCGCTGCAAAACCTAGCGCCACCGACAATGCCTGCCCTGGAGGAACGACGGCCGAGCCCTCGCCATTCGCCAACGTGAATGGCGGCGATTGCATGAACTTCAGCACGGCAGGCTGCCCGCCATCATTGGCAATGCTGATCATCGCTTGTCCCTTCTTGCCCTTCTCGACCTTGCCGAAGTCTACCTTGCCGTCCACAGGACTGGCCAGCCGGATCTGCGCGGGCTCTGGCTCGGCATACACGATCACTTTCTCACGATGCGGCTCCTGGACGAGCAATAGCTCCCCACGAAACGCGGCCACATCCGCTGCATCCATAGCGATGCGCAGTTCCTGCGTCTGCTTCGGCTCCAGAACCAGTTCCTTGGGCGCTAGCAGGCGCTTGGAGAACTCCAGCCGCAGCGTCAGCGGTGCTGGACTTCCATTCGACACCTTCACCATGCCTACGCGGTTGCCCTTTGACGCATCGAACTGCAGGTTCACGACTCCCGGCGTCACGACAAAGGCTTGAATGCACTCCAAATACGCGATCACTCGGCTCGTTGGCGCGCCGGGCTGAAGTTCTTGATCCACCCGATAGGCCCCTGGTGCATCGGGGCGAATCATGAGCATGAAGGTCTGCTTCTCATTCACCGCCAGCTCCAGCCGGGGCGGTCCAATGAATGGCGCGGGCCACGTCAGCTCCGCCGAATACGGGGCCGTGCCTGCATTCAGCACCACCACACGCCCCGCGTCCTGATCGCCTGGTTGCAACCTCTTGAACTTCGGTGCCTCCAGCACCTCCAGGCGCGGTGCCGACTTCGTGCCCATCAGGCTGACCGTGCCGGGGGTCGACGTGCTCGACTCTCCCACCTTGCCTTGGAAGGTGAACCGATCCACCAGCGCGTCCGTGTTCACATTCGTGTAGGTCACCACGGCGCGGTTCGACGCCCCACTGGGATGCGGACGGATCTCCGATAGCGTGCCATGCTGCGGCTGATCTTTGATGCTGAACTTCACGGGCCCCATGTAAGACGTGGCCACCTCCAATTCGACCACGACGCTCAAGCCCGTCACATAGGCAAAGGCGCGATCCCGGGGCTCGGGCGACGGGTAGCCGTTCTTCTCCTTGTCCTTCTTGAAGTCCCTCGTGCTTTCCTTCGGCTTGTCGCCGGGACGCAGGGTGACATCTGCATACGCCGCGAGCGACAGCAGAGCAAAAGCAAAACAGAGAGCGGAACGGAGGTTCATTGGCGTGGTGGTCAGAAAATAGCAGGGGCTCGTGCCCATCGCGATTAAGCGCAGCCTAGCAGCCTTGTCGAGCCCCACACAAGACAGGAAGCACGCAAGTCAGCGTTAAGTGCGAAATGGAGGGGTGCGGGATCACCCGCCCCCTCATCGCGAGCTGCACGGCAATTCGTGGAGACCTGAACGGTAGCGACCGATCAACGGAAGCTCTTCGCAAAGTCATCCGACGTGGCCTTCGCCACCACCTTGCTCTTCTGGAAGGTGCTCGCCTCGCCCTTCTCAATGAGGATGCGCTCATAATCAGCGCTGCTCATCGGCAGGTCGATGGTCTTGTCCTGCCACGTGCTCAGCAGGATCGCGTTCGCCAGCTCCACGCTGTGGATGCCTTGCTCAGCGGGGGAGAGCAGGGTCTCGCCTTTCAGGATGGCGTTGGTGAAGTTTTGCAGGATCTCCACGTGCTGCCCGCCGCTGTTATCGACGGGAATCTCCATGTGCCAGCTCTCTGGCATGGCGAAGGCCGCGTCTGCCTCCATGCAGAACTTGCTCATCGGCTGACGATTGCGCTGGAAGTGAATCTTCGTGCCGTCCGTAACCGTGATGCGGCCCTGCTCGGCGCTGATCTCCAGGCGGTTAATGCCCGGGGCTTCGCCTGTGCTGGTGATGAAGGTGGCGCTCATGCCGTTGTCGTATTGCAGCACCGCCGTCACATTGTCTTCCACCTCGATCTGATGGAAGCGACCGAACTGGCAGAAGCCACGCACCTTCTGAGGCATACCGAACATCCACTGGAACAGGTCCAGATTGTGCGGGCACTGATTCATCAGCACCCCACCGCCCTCGCCCTTCCACGTGCCGCGCCAGCCGCCGGTCGCGTAGTAGTAGTTGGTGCGGAACCAGTTGGTGACTTCCCAGTGCACGCGGCGCACCTCGCCGATCTCACCGCTGTCGATGAGGTCCTTCACCTTCTTGAAGGTGGCGTTCGTGCGCATGTTGAACATCGCCGCAAAGACCTTGCTCTTGTCCGTGTGCGCCGCGACCAGGCGCTCGCAGTCCGCCTTGTGCACGCTGATCGGCTTCTCCACCAGCACGTGCAAGCCCTTGCCCAGCGCCTCGATCCCGATGGTCGTGTGGCTGAAGTGCGGGGTGCAAATGAGGATCGCATCGATCAGCCCGCTGCCGATCATGAGGCTGACATCCGTGAAGGAAGTCTCGCCGTCCTGGAGCGGTGGGATCGTGCCGTGGCTTTCGCACAGTGCAGTGCCTCGCAGCCCAGGCACTTTGCCTGCGCGAATGTTGCCGAGATGGGCCTTGCCCATGTTGCCAAGTCCAACAATGCCGAGTCTGACGGATTCCATAAGTGGCCGCGAGACTAGCGAGCGCTTTCGCGCCGGTCAAGAAACGTGGCGCCCCTTGGTTAACAAAAGCCAGTGGGGTTGTGGTGCGGTGGCAGCGGAGTTACGATCCCGCTCGGCCTCACTGATTGCTATTGAAGTTATCGGGATCGCAGCTTCAGGAATAAAGAGTAACCCCAAGCCAAGGCGCAGAGCCCGAAAAACGCAATGCATAACCAGCCCACAATAGGCGCTACTTCGAATTCAGAAGGTATCGAGCTGCCAAGCAGCCAATAGCCTTGAGCCACGGCAATCAAAGAGCCAATGAAGCCGACAGCGAGGGCTTCTACGGAGTGCTTATCGGCAGAGCCCTGGTAAAATTCTCGAAGCGACAGAGCACACTCTAACCGTGTGAGCATGTTCAACCTATGCCTGAGCAACGACCAATTGACCAAACAAACGACCGCTACAGCGAGGCATAGAAAACCAATAAACCCAGATGGCTGGAAAAGAATCTTCGACCGAAGGGCAAACAACAGCGGCAGCCCGAATAAAATCGCACCAAACGACCACCGTAACATGATGGTCTGCCGACGAAGCAAGAACGCTTCGGTTTCTG
>CAXNNN010000170.1:0-7181 GCA_964203095.1 Verrucomicrobiaceae bacterium
CAGGCCTTGGAGGCATTGCTCGCTTCCGATCTTGGCCAAGGAGTGAAGGCCGTGCTCGCGGTTCACATTTACGGTCAGCCCGTCGCCTGGAGCGCGCTCAAGTCCGTCACGGACAAACACGGAGTCCTGCTGCTCGAAGACTGCGCGCAAGCTCATGGAGCCACCTTTGACGGGATCAAGACGGGCGCGCTCGGTCTTGCTGCCGCTTTCAGCTTTTATCCCACCAAGAACCTCGGTGCCATTGGAGACGGCGGCGCAATCACGACCAGTGATGATGAACTGGCCGACCGCATTCGCGTGATCCGGCAGTATGGCTGGAAGGAGCGCTACATCAGTCACTGCGAAGGCGTGAACAGCCGTCTGGACGAAATGCAGGCTGCGATCCTCCGCGTGAAGTTGCGCACCTTGCCTGCTCAGATCCAGCAGCGGCGTGAAGTTGCAGCCGCCTACGCTGGCGAATTGAGTGGAGTCGCAGGCGTGGAAATTCCAGTGGCGCGGCGGGTCAGCACCCATGCCTATCACCTCTACGTCATCCAATGCGAGGCCCGCGATGCGCTGATGCAGCACCTCCAGCAGCAGGGCGTGCCTGTGGCCTTGCATTATCCAGCGGCCATTCATCAGCAACCCGGCTACGCCGCTATCACGGCACGGTCCCCCGCACTGCCGAACACGGAGCGAGTCGTCAGCCGTATCCTCACGCTGCCCCTTCATCCCTATCTCAAACCGGAAGCCGTGGCAGCCGTTTGCCAGGCCATCCGCAGCTTTGTCCATCCTTAGTCGCGATGAATGCTTTAACGTCAGACCCCATCGTTAGCTTCGTGGTCCCGCTCTACAACACGGGCGCGGCGCTGACAAAACTGATGAATGCCTTCCGTCAGCTCCAGGTGGAGGGCGGATTCGAACTCGTGCTCGTCAACGACGCCAGCCCCGATGGCACCGGCGCGCGCGCTGCCGAGATGGTGCGTGACATGCCATGCCCAGTGACCTTCGTGGACATGGCACGGAACTTCGGTGAACACGCTGCCGTGCTGGAAGGCTTTCGGCACACCCGCGGGCGATTCGTGGTCAACCTGGACGATGACTTGCAGAACCCGCTATCCGAGGCCCTGAAGCTGCTCGAACATCTCAAGACTCACGAGTGCGAAGTGGTCTATTCCTACTACGAGGAAAAGAAGCACCACTGGTTCCGCAACTTCGGCAGCTGGCTGACGAATGCCTGCGCCACGTTCCTTCTGGACAAGCCGAGTGACCTTTACCTGTGCAGCTTCCGTGGCATGAGACGCGAGCTGGTAGATCGCATCACGCAATATCGCGGACCCTATCCTTATGTGGACGGGCTCATCCTCGGAGCGACCAACCGGATTGATCGTCTGCTCGTCGATCACGCCGAGCGTGATGATGGCATCAGCGGCTACACCTTGCGCAAGCTGGTGCGCTTGTGGATGAACATGTTCTTCAACTTCAGCGTCATGCCTCTGCGGGTCGCCAGCGTGCTTGGCGGCGTGCTTTGCCTCTTCGGTATGATGATGCTGCTATCGGTCCTGGTAGAACACTATCTGCTAGGCCAGCCGACCCCAGGCTGGAGTTCCCTCATGGCGGTGGTGTCGATCTTCTCGGGGGCGCAATTGCTGATTCTGGGACTCATCGGCGAGTATCTAGGACGCGCCTACATGACGATCTCCGGCAAGCCGCAATCCCTCGTGCGAACGGTCATTGTTCATCAGCCTGCGCAGGCATGACTCAAAAAATCATCATCACGGAAACCTCCGTGCGAGGGGTGAAGATCTACGAAACGCGGCGCATCATCGACCACGACCGTGGCAATCTCACCGTGGCCGAATTTGGTGAGGAGTTGCCCTTCGTGCCGGCGCGCTACTTCATCACGTATGAGATCCCCACCTCAGCCACGCGCGGCGAACACGCTCACAAACTGTGCGAGCAATTCCTGATTTGCACGCGCGGCAGTTGTTCGGTGCTGGTGGACGATGGCATTCAAAAGCAGGAGTTTCATCTCACCTCTCCCACCATTGGCATCTATGTGCCGCCCATGGTATGGGCAACGGAATACAATCACTCTAGCGACAGCGCGCTGATGGTCTTCGCCTCGCATCGCTACGATCCAGCCGACTACATCCGCAAGTATGATGAGTTCCTCGATTTAGTGAAACACTCTTCAACCGCTTAAATCCGCCCAAAACAAAGTGGCTGAATTTGATTTGAAGCGGACAGCGCCCGCGATGGCTATGTGAAACGCCACCCACACGGACTGTCTTGAACGATTCAGCGCGGTGCGATGATTCCGATCATCGGCCCCAGGTCCATCTTCTTGTCACTGCGCTGCAGGGCTTCCGCGTGCAATGACGACACCGTGCCATCCAGAAACAGCGCATCAGGACATTTCAAAGTGTCCCGAAACAGCGTGGCCAACTCGTGAAAGTTCACCACGTCCTCCGTGATGGCGAAAATCACTTCCGTTGCAGAGCGCACGCCCACAGCATTGCGATGCAGCACATTCTTCGATCCCTCTTTGAAAGCCGGGTGCATCTTACCATTCCGCAGCAACAGCGGCCCCGATTGCGTGGCGAGCACCACTTTCTCCTTCAGCGCTGGATACTCCTCGGACACAATGACGCGCGCCCCTTGATCGCTGATGAGAAAGATGCCGTTTGGCTTCAGGAAGAAATTGCCTTCCGCCTTTGCCAGATTCAGCGGCGCAAGCTCGCGCCCTTCCCGAACGCATAACCCGACAGGCGACATATCGCCATGATACATGCCGCCGTTCATGCCGAAGACGAGCTTCTGCTGTTTCTCGCCCAGCCATTGCTGCGCACGCTCAAAGGACCTCAAGGGCTGGCCAACATCATCGTGAAGCAGGAGTTGAAGCGTCTCTTTCTTCAAGTCCAAGCAGCAGATGATGAACCTCTTCCCAGCGTGCGTCACAGTGGAGAGATCCACGGCCCATGACCAAGAAACCATGCTGAAGTATATCAGCCCCAGAAGTCGGAATGCTGAACTCATTGTTCAGAGGTCAATGTTTGAAGGCATTCCGTCACTCCAGGCAAAGCCTCGGGGTTCAACCACGCGCGATTGACTTTGAAACCGGGGATCACCCGAGATTCGATCCACTCATCATGCTCAGCAAACTCAATGAAGACTTCGCCATCCAGCGCATAGAAACGATGACGCAGCGTGTGCGGGTCCAGCACCCAGTATTCCTTCACGCCGTGATCCTCATAGGCGGTGAACTTCGGGCCGACATCGCGGTCTGCGGTGCGAGGTGAGAGCGCCTCACATATCCACAACGGCGCGAAGGGCGCATGAGTGGGCGGCAGCATAGCGGCCTGCGCAGCACTGAACCAAGCGAGGTCAGGCTCGAAGACATTGCGCGTGCTGAGTTTCACAGCCACGACCTCGCGGTAAAGTTTACCACCGATCTCCCGGCGCTCCACGTAGCTGCGCAGCAAGTGATCCATGAAATTCAACAAGTCGGCGTGTTTCAGGCTGACGGGTGAGTGCATGCAGATTTCTCCTCCAATCAAGTCGGCGTGTTTTCCGGGCTCCAGCCAATCCAGGAACTCATCCGCCGTGAGGAGCTGGTATTCCGAAATCGAATCTGTCGAAACGAGCGTGGGCATGGAGTTAAAGTAGGGTTAGCCTACCGCCCCTGCCAGCAAACTTTTCGCGTGCTCGCGGGCGGACTCGATCTTACCGCCGAGCATCCGCGCGAGTTCTTCGATGCGCTCGTTGCCTTCGATGTGCTGGATGGTGGAGCGGGTGCGGTTGGCTTCGACTTCCTTGGTCACGACGAAGTGATGCTGCGCGAGGCTGGCGACCTGCGGGAAATGCGTGATGGCAATGACCTGTCGGTTCTTGCCAATGGCAGCCATCTTCCGGCCCACGGCTTCGGCGATGTTACCACCGACGTTGGCGTCGATCTCGTCGAAGACCAGCAGGCCCACGGCGTCCTGCTTGGCCAGAGCACTTTTGACCGCAAGCAGCACGCGGCTCATTTCGCCGCTCGATGCAGTGAGGCGCAGAGGCTTCAGCGGCTCGCCGGGGTTCGGGGCGAACTGAAAATCCACCTCCTCCAAGCCATCGCGCTGCGGCTCCGCGTGGACGCTGAGCTGCACCTCGAACACGCTTTGTTTGAAGCCCAGGTCTTTGAGATGTCCCGCGATCTCCTTGGCCAGCTTCGGCGCAGCGTCCGTGCGCTTCTTGCCCAGCGCCTTACCGGCTTTTTCAACGGCCGCACGCTGGTCGCGAATCAGCTTGTTCAGCCGTTCGATCTCCTCGCTTCGACCCTCCATCTTGGTTAGTTTACTTTCGCAGTCCGCGAGGTGCTGGAGGATGCTTGCGATGCTGGGGGCATACTTGCGCTTGAGCGATTGGATCACACTCAGGCGGTGCTCTAACTCGGCGAATTCTTTCGGGTCCAATTCCAGGTCGTCGGCATAGTCGCGCACGTTGGATTCCATTTCGCGGAGCGAGACTTGCGCACTTTCGAACTCCTCAAAAAGCTTGCTGCTCGCGGGGTCGATTTTCTCCAGTTCGTGGATCATCTTTGCCACTTCGCGCAGGGCAGTGACCACGCTATGATCGCCCTCGCCCAGGCGATCCGAAATGCCCGAGCACAGCTCGCCGAGGCGTGCGCTGTTGGCGACTAACCGATGCCGCGCCTCGATTTCGTCGTCCTCGCCCAGCTTCAATTTGGCCTCACTGATTTCCGTTACCTGAAACTTAAGCACATCAATCTGCTGCTGGCTGGCGCGCTCAGAGTTCTGTAGCTCGTCCAGCTCTACGACGGTTCGGTGCCACAGCTTCCACGCGCTGCGATAGGTGTCCAAAGCGGCCTCATTGCCCGCATACTTGTCCAGCATTTCCATCTGCCGTTCACGCGAGTTTAGCGACTGGTGATCGTGCGGCCCATGCAGGTCGACAAGGAATTCGCCCACGGCCTTGAGCACTTGCGTAGTCGCGGGGGAGCCATTGACGAATTGCTTGTTGCCGCCGCTACTGACCACGCGCTTCACCAGCAAGGTGGCGTCCTCGCATTTGTCGATGCCCGCCTCGTCCAGGATCGCGTCGATGGCTTTCGTGTTGTCGAGTTCAAACGAGGCCTCCACGCTGCACTGTTCCTGACCGGTGCGGATCAGCGAACGGTCGGCACGCTCGCCCAGGATAAGCTTCAGAGCACCGACGATGATCGACTTGCCGGCACCTGTTTCGCCTGTGACGCCAACCAAGCCACGCCCCAGATCCCAGGTGACATCTTCGACTAGGGCGAGGTTTTTGATCTTTAGAAAGGAAAGCATAGCGGCGCGACGAGTGAGCGGAGTATGGACAGTGCGCGCCAGTCTGCAAGGCAGACGCTGAAGGACATTGAATCATCGAACTTCGTATGGGGTGTTTTTTCCCTCGCGAATTGGCAGCGAAGCGGTTTAATCGCTACCGAAGATATAAACCCAATCGACTATCATGAGCGAAGCATCGTCTGAACCCATTTTCGGGGCTGCCGCCAGCCAGGACCCTTTTCAAGCCGCCAAAGCTAGTGCCATGAAGGCTGCTGAAGATCTGCGCAGCGTCGCCAGCCAGAAGGCGCAGGAATTTCGTAGCGTCGCCGAGCAGCGCGCTCAGCAGTTCAAGAGCGTTGCGCAAGAACGCGCAGGCGAGTTCCGCGAGTATGCCGACCAAGCCTACACCGATGCTCAGGCCCGCTACGCAGACATTCGCGATGAGGGTGAAAGATTCATCCGTCAGAAGCCCGTGCAGGCGGTCCTCACTGCCTTCGGTGTGGGGCTCTTCGTTGGTCTGATTCTGCGGCGCTAACTTCTCACGCTTCGCTGAGACATGATCGAGCCTGGCTCCCATGAAACACCAGGCACCGTCGGACACGTGCGTGGGCTGATTGCCACGTTGCTTCGCTATGCCGAGGTGCGGGGAAAGCTCTTCCGCATTGAGACCCAAGAAGCAGGCAGTCATGTGACCAGTGTGGTCTCGCGCTTGGTCATCGCCGTGGTCCTACTGACGGTGGCGTGGCTACTGGCCGTGCCTGCGCTGGTGTCCTTGGTTGCGGGGGCCTTTCAGCGCCCGTGGGAACATGTGGCGCTGGCGGGCGCGGGTGTGCACGTGCTGATCGGCATCGGTTTTCTCAATGCGGCAAAGCGGCGCTGGGACCGATCCCCCATGTTTGAGGAAACGCTGAATCAATTTCAAAAGGATCGCGAATGGGCAAGCCGTCATCAAACACCGCCGAACTGAAGCGGAAGATCATCGCTGATCTGGAACTGGCGCGTGCTGATCTCTTTATCGAGACCCGGCGCGCGAAAGCGGACTGGAATCCCGTCACGCTGGTCAGCCGCAGCTTCCACAAGCACAAGGTAGTCTGGCTCATCGGAGGGGCCGTAACGGGGCTGTTTATGGTGCGTTTGCTGTTCCCGCCAAAGATTAGGAGTGACAAATTTGGTGGTTCCGATAAAAAACGCGGGTTTTCCGGCTTCCTCAGCGGCCTCGTTTTCAAGGCCGCTCGAAATGCCGCAATCAATTACGCCACCACGCATTTCAAAGATCAGGCTGAGAATTACCTCCACTCGATGCTGAACCGTCAAGCACCCGAACGCCCACCCCATGTCGCAAACCGCTGAACCTGTCGCCCAAGCCGTCGTCGTCTCCGAGGAACCCCAGATCATCCCCACGCTGGGCAGTGTGGATGAGTATCTGAAGTTCTGTATTCAATACGATGCCTCTGACCTGCATCTGGCCACGGCCTCAGCGCCCATGTGGCGCCGCTATGGCAATCTGGGTCCTATCTGGGAGAGTGGCACCCACCGAGCCGCTGCGCTGACGGCGGAAGAAGCCAAGCGCCTAGCCTATGGCTTCCTCAACGAGCAACAGATCAAGCAGCTCGAAACGCGTGGTGATGTCGACTTCGCCTACTCGCCAGGCTACGGCCGCTTCCGTGCGTCCATCGTGAAGCAGCGCCTGGGCATCGACATGGCTTTCCGTATCATCAGCACGCACTTGCGCTCCATTGATGAATTGGGCCTGCCAGAGACCGTTCGCACGCTCATCCGCTATCACAACGGCCTGGTGCTTGTCACCGGCCCTGTGGGCTGTGGTAAATCAACTACGCTCGCCGCGCTGGTGGATGCGATCAATCTGGAGCGCCAGGACCACATCATCAC
>CAXNNN010000171.1:0-7126 GCA_964203095.1 Verrucomicrobiaceae bacterium
TTCGCTTCCTGATTGTGTGCTGCCTCCGCATGTTTCCACCAAGTCCATGCTGCGACACCTTCACATTCAGAGAACATGCGGCGCAAAGCGGTGACATCGCGCGCTCCAGAGCACAGCACGCAGGGGCTCATCACCCAGCGTGTCATGCAGATGATCGGCGGGTATCCCGATGGCAATGACAGTAACCTGCTGCGTCAAACACCAACAGCGTGAGCACGCTCGGCCAAGGTGCCGCTAGCGGCTACGACCAGAACCAGATGCAGAATGTGCTCGATACGATGGATGAGCTAATCCATTCGCTTTGACGCTGAGGTATGAGGCTATGTGAAATCAGGCACTAAGCTGTGCCGATTACAGCAAACTGGAAGCTCTGGTGGCCGTTGTATTCCTCTGGGGCAAGGGGCGTGGAAGAATGGGCGTTTATGCGAAGTCGAACATCGGCTCCATTTCATCGCCGGTGTTCTGCCAGCCTTTCACGCCCTATGATCCGATCACCCCTCGCCCTCACGCTCTTCCTCGCTGCCACCTCGTTGATGGCTGCTGACACAAATCCGAGCGTCACCCTCGAAAGTCGCGGCCTGCCGCGCATCCTGTTCAACAACGACAGCGATGACCTGAAGTGGCCGGCTTACCCGGAGCATCATGCCAATGGTCTCTGGGTGCCTGCGGGCAACTACCTGCCGCTCCCGACGATCAACTCGCTCGACGATGCGCTCGCGCCGCGCATCGGGCCGCTGGCCAAGACCAAGATCCAAGGCCTCGCCTATTGCGGCAACTTCGGCCTGCCCATCTGGGAACTGAAGCGCGACCACATCGCCGCGCTTGGCGATGATCCGCTCCAGCCGATCCTTCAGTTTTGGAAGCGTGATGGCCGCACCTTCTTCTTCTCGATGCGCATGAATGATGTCCATCATGGCTGGTTCAACTGGGCGCACCTCTGGGACGACTTTCGACGGACGCACCGGGATCTGTTTCTCAAGCCGCCAACGGACAAGAAATGGGAGGCCGAGTTTCTCCCATGGTTCGAAGGCAAGACCACCAAGCGGCCTGCTATCAGCACTTCATCCGTGGCCTTCGACTACTCGCGCGCCGAGGTGCGGACCTATTACCTCGAAACGCTGCGCGAAGCCTGCCGTCGTTATGATCTCGACGGCGTCGAACTCGACTGGCTGCGCTATCCCGACCTCTTCCGCGAGGGTGAGGTGAATGTGGCAATCATGACGGCCTTCGTTCGCGATGCGCGGGCCGTTCTCGATGCAGCAGGCAAACGGCGCGGGCATCCCCTGCGGCTGTTGGCCCGTGTTCCGGTGACGCCGGAGCAAGCGCTCTCCGTTGGTCTGGACGTGGAGGCCTGGCTGAAGGCGGGCTGGCTGGACGCCGTCATCGCCGGTCCCGGCACCAGTTTTTCCTCGTGCCCACTGGAGCGGTGGGTTGACCTCGCACACCGGCATGGCGTTCCCGTCTATGGATCGATGGAGCGACAGAACCGGAACAACGTTCCTCGCTACGGCAGCCCCGAAACCCTCCGCGCCGCCATCGCCACGCTCTGGGAGAAAGGCGCAGACGGGCTCTACTTCTTCAACTTCTACATCCGCGATGAGATGCCGCTGCTCGACGAGTTCGCTGACCGTGCGCTGCTGGCGCGATTGCCGAAGGAATATTTCCTCGAATCCGGCGGCGACAAAGACCTGACCAAGACCGGCGGCCCGCTGCCACTGGCATTAAAGCCCGGCACTCCCGCCACCGTGCACCTGGTCATCGCCGATGATCCCGCGAAGGCAAAGGAAGCCAGCCTAGAGATCCTTTTCAAAAGCGAAGGCGACACCAAGGCACCCGCCATCACCCTCAACGGTCAACCGCTCCAAGAACTGAAATCCACACCCGTCAAAGAGGGCTTAACCCTCACGCTTTCCTCCGCCGCTCTGAAGTCAGCGCTCAAGCGAGGCATCAACGACTTCACCTTCACGTCAGCCGCCCGTGTCACGGTCACCTTCACCTCCTTGAGCGTACGCGTGGTGCCTTGAACGCTCCCGAATAACTCAGCAGTTTTGGCCAACAAAAAATGTGACCGGTGGGGACGCTCGCGGAATGACCAGGTCTCACGAACGCGGCGAACCGCTTTCGTTGGCGCATTGGCCATGAAACCCACCCTCGCATTCCTCATCACGCTGCTGCTTACCCCGCTGCCAGCGCTGCACGCCGCCGATGCCATCGAAACCCAATGTCCGCTTCTTCTTTGTTGATGCCATGACTCAGGCGGAAAGTCGGAATCCTTTAGCTATTTTACGCAATTCATTATTCCCGCGATATTGTTCACTGCTTAAGTTTTCGGTTATTCCAATGATGAATCAGTTCCCTTGTCTTATCTTCATCCTCACTGGCTCGTTGCCGAGGCAGAGCCTGCCATCAGGCACCCAGGGGTTCAAAGGGGGCTGCAGAAATGAGGAGTTCCGTTGAGCCAAAGGAAAAGCCCTTCCATGTCGCGGTCTTCGTGGATGAGTCAGGTTCCTACGCACGGGGTGCATTGCGAGGCATTGTCCGTCACCAGAAGGAGCTGCCATGCCCTTGGTCGCTGTTGCTGGTGAAGCGCCTGCGTTTTGAGGTGCCGTCTTTCTGCCTTAACTCATGGGCCCGGCAAGGCAGCGGGATCATCGCACGTGTGGATTCACGTGAGGTGGAGTTGGCACTGCAGACCTGCGGCCTTCCGGTGGTTAATCTGAGTGGTGCCTTGGAAAAGCCCGTGTTTCCCACCTGCATTCAGGATGCCGAGCGGGCGGCACGACTGGCCGTGGATGTCTTTTGTGACCGCGGATTCAGGCATTTTGCGTTTGTGGGGTTTGAATTCATGCGCTGGTCAGTCGAGCGCGGTCGTTGCTTCAAGTCTCTGCTGGAGGAGCGCGGCTGGCATTGCGCCGAGTTGACGTTTTCCATCAAAGACATGCGGGCTGATCGCATCGGAGCGCGCATCACGACTTGGCTGGCCCTTTTCCCTCAGCCGTTGGCGCTGTGGGCCTGCGATGATGAGATGGCGCTCCATGTGGTGAATGCCTGCCTGCCTGCGGGCGGGCATTCGCGTTCCGGAGCAGGTGGCAGTGCTCGGCATGGACGATGATGATATGTTGTGTGAGGCCGCGACGCCGCCGATCTCCAGCATCGCCTCCAATGCCGAGGAGATCGACTACCGTGCGGCGGAGCGACTGCACCGTCTGATGAATGGCCAGCCGGATGACGAGCCCCATGTCGTCAACATGCCCTCGCGGAGCGTGACGCTGCGGCGCAGCACGGACCTCCATGCCGTGGACGACCCGCATGTGGCTCAGGCGCTGCGGATCATCGAGCAAGAAGCCTGTGCCGGACTGCGGGTCGTGGATCTTGTCGCGCAGGTGCCAGTGGCTCGCCGCTTATTGGAGCGCCGGTTTAAGGTGGCACTGGGGCGCACCCTGCTCCAGGAAATCTGGCGCGTGCAGTGCCGCCAGGCTGCGGAATTGATGGAGACCACCAAGCTTCCCATGCTCGACATTGCTGAGCGCTGTGGCTATGAGCATCTGGAGCATTTCAGCGCGGTCTTCAAAAAGGTGATGAGCCTGCCGCCGGGAGCCTATCGGAAACAGCACAGCCGCAGCAAGTGAGCGGTCTGGCCTTCTGTGCGTGCGCAATGACGGTAGGGATTGACGCAAACGTCTAGGAGATAAGACGCAAACCTTCATTCCAAGACTACGCATTCTGGAAGAACTGGATTGTAGCTATGCGATGCTACGTCCACTCTTTTTCCATTCTCAGAGCATTCGCCGTCGCCATTGGACTTCTGGTCATTCTGAGTCCATTCACCGCGCAGGCGCAAACGTGGAATGGCGCTGGCGCGGATGATAAATGGACCACCGGCGCGAACTGGGTCGGCACCGCTCCGGTCGCAACGAACGCGCTTATCTTTGGCGGCACCACCCGGCTGACTCCGGTGAACGATTTCGCTGCGGACACCGCCTTCGCAGGTATCACCTTCAACAACACCGCGGGAGCCTTTGTCCTCACCGGGAACCGCATTACCTTGACGGGCAATGTCACCAACAGCGATGCCGACCTCCAGACCATCAATCTGGACATGATCCTCGGTTCCACCCGGACCTTCAACGTCAACTCCGGCAGCATCGCGGTGGGCGGCATCCTCAGCGGAGCTGGCGGATTGACGCTCGCCACCAATATCTCGACGGCGCGCACTCTCACCCTGACCGGCAACAACAGCTACACCGGAACCACCACCGTGAACGGCGGTATCCTCCAGGTCGGTGGCTCGGCAGGAGACATTGCCGAATCGACCTCGATCATCGTCGGCAACAACTCCAGTGCCACGACGCGCCTCTTTATCGACAACACCCTCGGCGTCTTGAACCGGATTGGCGATGCCGCCAATGTCACCCTGGGTGGCTTGGGTGAACTGTCCCTGGCCGGCAACGGTGCCACCGCCAGCGTGACCGAGACCATCGGCGGCCTCACCATCGGCACTGGCAGCGTCAGCACATCCCAGACGATCAGCCTTTCTGGCACCGGAACGGGTCAGCTCGTCACCCTGGCCGCGAGCGGCTTCACACGGGTGAACAACAGCACCGCCCTCATCCGCGGCACCAATCTTGGGCTACAGGGCACAAACGCGACTCGTTTCACGCTGGGCAGCACCGCCGGTCTCACCTTCGTCGGCACCACCACCGCGAATGGAAGCACGCCCGGAACGGCCACTGACGTAAAAATTGCCCCCTACCTCTTCGGTGACACCGGTGCAGCCGGCAACGGCAACAGCTTCGTCACCTATGACACCACCGGCGGTCTGCGTCCGCTCGCGGCGACCGAATATACCACTCTCTCGGCGGGCTACACCGCCCCCACAAATCGGGAAAACGTCATCGCTTTCAACGGGGCGCTCACCACGACCAGCCCCACGGTGAACTCCCTGCTCTTCAGCACCGCCAGCCAGACCCTCAGCGGTTCCGGCACGCTCACCGTGAACAGCGGTGCCGTCGCTGCCGTGGCCAACAATGTCGTCATCGGCGGAGGTTTCAGCGGCCTGACCCTGGGCGATGGCACCTGGAACGAGGGCGTGCTCAACGCCAGCAGCGGGAACACCCTCCGGATCAGCGCCCCGCTCACCATCACCAACAACGGTGCCCTCACCAACAACGGTGCCGGCACCGTCCTGCTCACCCCGCTCTGCGTGGCTCTTTCCAATGGAGCCGCTCTTTGAATGGTCCCACGGCAAACTCCCCCCTATGCCTACAGCCCCCCAAACACCACCTCAACAGCGTTCCATTCGGCGAGCGGCTTTCTTGACAGCCTTCGATGAAGAGACGCCAGATCAACCCGCTGATTTGCTAGCTTCCTTCAAGCGCCCGGCCAAACGAAGCGTGAAAGCCAAGTTCACTGATGAGGCAAAAGCAGCCATTCTTAATGCCGTGGCCAGTCATTCTTGGACCACGGCCAGGGAAGCCTACGGCTGGGCTTGGAACGAGCTAGGACTGCGCGTGAATTACATCACTGTCTGGCGCTTCCTCACCGCTGAGGGTCTGCTATCCGGCGACACACCGAGAGCACGGCGTTTGCGAGTCGTTCAGTAGTAGCCAGAGGCCAAGATGAACCCTCCCTTCCAACTTAAGGGTCAGATCCCAGCAATGGCCCTCTCATCTCAGGAATCGGTACTAGGCGTTTTTCCCATAACCGTGCAGACCGACCGGTGCAAATTCCACTACCTGCGTTATGCCACGCCACGCCAAGCATTCCCCCGCTGAAAAAGCTGCCATGCTCACCACCGCCCGCGAGATGCTGACTGAGGATCATCCGGCCATGCGCCTGCGCCGCTTCTTCATGGGAGAAACTTCCCTCAGAACCATGCCACGCGGTGGAGCCAACCAAAGCTTCATCTTTCGCCGCGCCGTCTATGCCATGCAGGCCCACCTCGAAGGCCGCAAGCTCGCCGGCCTCCGCGAGGCCGAAGATTTCAATGTGCCGCGCACGAAGAGCCCCCGCAAGGGAAGCCTAAACCCCGCGGAGCTAGCCGTGAGCCCCGCCAGCGAATTTAGCCGCTAACTCCGCCTTCGACCCAACCAATCAGCCCACTCATTATGTGGAGGAAATGCTCGCTGGTCTACTATTGGTGAATCCCATCCTGAAGCTTGATGGCGGGAGTCAGCGCGTCATTCGTCGCGTGACTGATACGAGGTCGGGCAAGGTCGGCATCGCACCCGGCGGCGGCAGCGGACATCTGCCGCTCTTCACTGGTGATGTCGGCGAGGGTCTGCTCGACACCTGTTCCATCGGCAATGTCTTTGAGGGGCCAAACGTCGAGAGCTTCGAGGACGCCAGCCGCCTCGCGCACGGCAGCGCCACGTGTGAGGAAGTCGTGAAACAGACCTTGGGTGAAGACCTCACCAACCCCGAGTTCTGGGCCACCGCCCTAAAGGCGATCGAGCCTTCGTTGGCGGCTTATGAGGCAGTGTAGTCGGAGGAACCGGAACAGGGGAAACGATTTTCGTGCACATCCGCACACATGGGAGGATAGGCCTCCTGGCCTGTCGATGGCTTGAGGCTTGCAGCCTCAAGTTGCCTGTTCCTGGGGGCTGGAAAGCCCCAGGCCAATGACCTGGGGGCTGGAAAGCCCCAGGCCAATGACAGACCAGAGGTCTATCCTCCTGCTGAAGAAATCTACAGCACCTCAAGCCGTAGCTTCGAAGAAAGGACCACGCACCTGACTTGGTATTTTCTTGATGCGTTTTGCCTTCGCTCTTGCTCTCCTCACTTGCTGTCTTCATGCGGCAACGCCAGTGGCTCCTCTGCCGCCCGGTGTCAGCCTGAAGGATGCTCAAGGCCGCGACAACGGGGTGCGCTTCGTGGACATCAATGGCGATGGTCATGATGATCTCGTCTTCTCGAACCGCGAGCGCTATGGCGTTTACCTGTTCAACGATGTCGAACGCAAGAACCTGGGCTGGCTGATTGGCTGGCCCCACATCATTCGTGAAGGCAAAGCAGGCGATGCGAATGCGCTGCCCCTGACCACGGGCGATGACGTCGTCTTCAAGGACGCGGCGATCTGGGTGAAGGACGTGAAGACGATGACCTATGCCGAGCTGTGCCGCCCCCC
>CAXNNN010000172.1:0-7108 GCA_964203095.1 Verrucomicrobiaceae bacterium
ACACGCACCAAGAAGGTCACGGCTTCCTTGCCATCGACGACGCGGTGATCGTAGCTGAGCGCGAGATACATCATCGGGCGGATGACGATCTGGCCATCGACCACGACTGCGCGCTGCTGGATGGTGTGCATACCGAGGATGGCGCTTTGGGGCGCGTTCAGAATCGGCGTGCTCAGCATGGAGCCATAGACGCCACCATTGCTGATGGTGAAGACGCCACCCGTAAGGTCGGCGATAGAGAGCGTGCCGTTCTTGGCTTTGCCAGCGTAGCCCAGGATATCCCTTTCAATGTCGGCGAAGCCCTTCTGATCGGCATCGCGAAGGACAGGCACGACGAGCCCGCGCTCGGTGCCGACGGCGACTCCGATGTCGTAGAAGTGCTGGCTGACGATCTCGTCGCCTTCGACACGCACATTAATCTGTGGCACCGCCTTCAACGCATCGACCACGGCCTTCACGAAAAAGGACATGAATCCGAGCTTCACGCCATACTTGGCGACGAAGCTGTCCTGGAGTTTCGAGCGCATGGCCATCACCTGACTCATGTCGCACTCGTTGAAGGTGGTCAGAATCGCGGCGGTCTGCTGGGCATTGACCAGCGAGTCAGCGATCTTACGGCGCAGAGGCGACATGCGCTTGCGGCTAATGCGTCCTTCGATTTTTGCCGGAGGGGCAGGCGCTGGCGTAGCGACTGGGGTGGGCTTTGGAGTAGCTGCCGTGGGTGCTTCGACGGGCACCGCTGGGGCTGGCTCGGCAGCTTTGGCAGGCGCAGGTTCTGGTGCCGTCGTTGGAGCGGCAGCAGGGGCCGAAACACTGTCATCAATGCTGCCGATGACCGCACCGATTTCGACGTCCTCTCCGACGTGCTTGCCAATCGTGAGCTTGCCCGAGACTTCGGCAGTCACTTCAGCCGCGACTTTGTCGGTTTCGAGCGTGATGAGCACATCGCCTTGCTTGACGATGTCGCCATCAGCGAAGTGCCACTTTGAGATTTGGCCGCTGGTCACAGATTCACCGACGGCTGGGATTTTAATGTCGTGGGGCATGGAAAGGAAGGTAGAAAGTTGAATGCCAACAAGGGAAACTACACGCTGAACGCCGCTTCCACCAACTTGTCCTGCTCGGCGGTGTGGATGGCTTTGCTGCCGACGGCGGGGCTGCTGCCGCGTTCACGGCCGGCGTAGCGAAGGGTGTGGTTTGAGAGGCCTTCCAGGCGCGGGCGAATGTAGTAGAAGGCTCCCATATTGCGGGGCTCTTCCTGGCACCAAACCCACTTTTTCTGCGCGCGCGGATATTTGGCCACGATGCTGGAAATCAGGTCGTGGTGTAGCGGGTAGATCTGCTCGACGCGGATAATGGCTGCGTTCTTGATCTTGTTCTCGACGCGGAAGTCAAGCAGGTCATAATATACCTTCCCCGAGCAGAAGATGATGCGCGTGACGTGGTCGGGATTCTCGATGAACTCGTCGTCGAGGATCTCGTGGAAGGCACTGCCTTCGGCCATGTCAGAGAATTTGGACACCGCCTTCGGGTGCCGCAGCAGGCTCTTGGGCGTCATCAGGATCAGCGGTTTGCGCGTTTCACGTTTCAATTGGCGACGCAGGGCGTGGAAGTATTGCCCAGGCGTTGTCAGATTGCAGACCTGCCAGTTGCCACCGGCACTGAGTTGCAGGAAGCGCTCCAGGCGAGCGGATGAGTGCTCGGGCCCTTGGCCTTCGTAGCCGTGGGGCAGCAGCATGACGAGGCTGCTGTTCTCATTCCACTTCGACTCAGCACTGGCAATGAACTGGTCGATGATGACCTGCGCGCCATTCACGAAGTCGCCAAACTGCGCCTCCCAGCAGATGAGCACCTGTGGGGCGAGTAATGAGTAGCCGTAGTCAAAGCCGAGCACAGCGGCCTCGCTAAGCAGCGAGTTATAAACGCAGAACAAGCCTTGGTCGGGCGAGACGTTCTTCAGCGGGAAGTAGCGCTCGCGAGACTCGGTGTCGTAAAAAACGCAGTGACGGTGGCTGAAGGTGCCGCGACGAACATCCTGGCCACTGAGGCGGACACCCAGGCCTTCGGCCAAAAGCGACCCAAACGCGAGTGCCTCGCTATGTGCCCAATCGAAGCCTTCGCCCGATTCCACCGCCTTGCGCCGGGCAGCGAGAAAGCGCTTCTGAATGGTCGGGTGCAGGCTGAAAGTCTCGGGAACTTCCAGGAGCTTACGGGCCAGTGTTTTGAGCTTGTCCGAGGCCACGCTGGTATCCACGGGAGCGAAGTAGCCGCCTTGCTGGGGAGTCTCGCCAAGGCCCTCATAGGGATTATCGCCCTTTTGTGCCTCTTCCTTGGCTAAGGTTTGAACGCCGCCTTCCAGTTCCTCTTCGCGGCTCTTGATTAGGGCATCGGCCTCGACTTCGTTGAGCACGCCAGCGGTGATCAATTGGCTGCGGAACAAGGTCGCGGGTGTGGGGTGCGAGGCAATCGAGCGCGCCATGTTTGGCTGCGTGAAGCTCGGCTCATCGGTCTCATTGTGCCCGTGACGACGGTAGCAGACGATGTCGATGACGACATCCCGCGAGAAGGTCTGGCGGAATTCGAAAGCAAGCTTGGTGACCCAGGAGACCTCCATCGGGCAATCACCATTCACGTGGAAGACGGGGGCTTCGATCATTTTCGCCACGTCTGTGCAGTAGTCACTAGAGCGCGCGTCTTCGGGCGAGGTGGTGAAGCCGATCTGATTGTTCACCACGATGTGGATGGTGCCACCCGTGCGATAACCTGGGAGCTGAGAGAGATTCAGAACCTCAGCGACCACGCCCTGGCCTGCAAAGGCGGCGTCGCCATGCAACAGAACGGGAATCACCTTCTTGCGCTCCACCGTGTCTTGCAGGTGGCGCTGGCGGGCGCGAGCTTTGCCTTCCACGACGGGATCGACCGCTTCCAGGTGGGAAGGATTGGCTGCAAGGTCCACGCGGATCTTGGCCCCCGAGGCAGTGACGCGCTCGGTCTCGAATCCAAGGTGATACTTCACGTCGCCATCGCCAGCGACCATATTGGGCACGTAGTTTTCGCTGAACTCATAGAACAGCATGGCTAGCGGCTTCTTCAGGAAGTTGGCTAGCACGCTAAGGCGACCACGGTGGGCCATGCCCATAACGATCTCTTGTCCACCGCGTTGGGGCAGCTCTTCCAGCAGCGTTTGCAGAGCGACCATGGCGGCGTCGCCGCCTTCGATGCTGAAGCGTTTTTGCCCAACGAAACGCTTGTGCAGGAAGCGTTCAAAAGACTCTGGCTCTAGTAGCCACTTTAGCGCTTGGATCTGTTCGTCTCGGGTCGGTGCGGGTTGGTCAATGCGTGCCTCAATGCGCTCCTGCAACCAGGCGCGCACCTCCGGCGTGTGGATGTGCATGAACTCGAATCCAATCCGATCACTGTAGATTTGGCGTAGTTCTGCCAGCATGCTGCGTAGCTTCATGCGCTGGCCTTTGCGGTAGAAATGCGTGGCCACGTCGTTGCTCAGGTCGGACTCTACGAAGCCCAGTGCTTCCATGCTGAGTGCCGCAGGCGCTGGTGCCGTGTTGCTCAGTGGATCAAGCCAAGCACCAGTGTGACCTAAGGAGCGGAAGCGCAGCACGGCATCCGTCACCTTCATGCGATAGGTCAGCTCTTCTTCGCTGAGCCCTGGGCCTTTATTGGATGTGGCAGGCACTTGTTTAGCCAGTCGCTCCATGCCGATTTCGAAGCCTTCAAAGAAAGCAGCCCAGGTGGCATCAACAGATGCGGCGTTGGATTTCCAGGCGGCGTATTGCGAGTCAAGAAGGTCGAGATTCGCTCGGGAAGCGAGAGTAGCACTCATTTCAAAATTAATTGGGGGTTTGTCATATTGGCCGCTTTGCGAGCAGTTGCAAGGCGCGGAAGCTTTTTCATGCAGGTCTCATTCGGCTGCATCTTCCCGTTGCTGGCAGGGGTGGTCGCCGGTAAAATCGACGCTCTTTCTCCTGATGCACGGCTTTGTTTACATCCATTTCTTGCGCGTTGTGGCGCTCGCCACCCTGTTAGGGATGGCCACCCCGGTGCCTGCCGAGGGGTTGGCGCAGCCGCTGTCGGAACTGGCGCGCGTGCAGAAGGAGGTGCAGCGCGCGCTGCCGCGGTTGCGCCCGGCCTTGGTGGGATTGGAGTCCAGTGAGGGCGCGGCCACAGGCGTCATCGTGTCGGCAGATGGCTTGATTTTGACCGCTGCCCATGTGGCCACGGACCCGAATCATGAGCCCAAGACCGGGCGTCGACTGCGGGTGTTTTTCAGTGATGGTCGCGCTAGCTGGGCCACGGCACTTGGCGTGGATGTGGCGACAGATGCCGGTATGGCGCGGCTAGATGGCAAGCGGAACGACTGGCCTTTTGTGGTTCTGCAGCCCGGTGGGGCAGATATCAAGACGGGGGATTGGTGCGTAGCCCTTGGGCATCCTGGCGGATTCAATCTTGCGCGAGGCGAGGTGCTACGCGTGGGCAAGATTTTGAAAACCTCGGCCAACAGTCTTCAGTCCGATTGCGTCTTGATGGGGGGCGATAGCGGCGGGCCACTGTTCAATCTGATGGGTGAACTCATCGGCATTCATAGCCAGATTTGGGAGGGGCGTGATCAGAATGTGCATGTCTCACTGGCTCCATTTTTGCGGTCATGGGACCGGCTGCGAAATGCGGAAATCATCCGTGTCTGGGCGCAGGGTAGTGGTGGCTGGCTAGGGGTGAATACCAGTGAGGGAGCGGCCGAGGGCGGTCTAAAGGTGGAGGATGTGGCGTCTGACTCTCCCGCTGCGCGTGCTGGGCTGAGGTCTGGTGATTTGCTGTTGGCCATGGACCGGCAGCCGCTGCAATCGCGTGCGGCTTTTTCTGACAACCTGCGCTCTCGCCCGGCGGGAGACTCCGTGGTGCTGGTGGTAAAGAATCGCTCTGGCGAACGCATCGTGACTGTGAAACTCGCCACCCGACCCGAGGAATGACCTGCCTTTTCCGCCTTATCCGTCTCGGGTTTGTCTGGACTGGTTTGATAGCCGTGAGCGCTCAGGCTCAGGTGCCACTGGAAGTTGAGCTGCGTACCAATGGTGAGTCTAGCTTGGCTTCGCTGCGGACCATACGATCACTGGTGCTGCCTGCCGTGGTGCGTGTGCTCGACGATCGTGGCAAAACAATGCTGCTCGGTTTGGCGGTGTCTGAGGACGGCTACGTGTTGACCAAGGCCAGTGAGGCACCCGAGGGGCGCCGCTTGCGGCTCGCTTGGGCCGATGGGCAGCAGGGCATGGCCCGTGTGGTCCAGATGGATCATGATCTGGATTTGCTGCTGCTCAAAGGGGATCGTGATGGCGTCATGCCGCTGGCGTGGCAGCCTTCTGCGAAGATGCAGCAGGGCGAGTGGGTGGTGGCGTTGACCCAGTCGAAAGAGGTCCCGCTGCAAACGCGGCTTGGCTGCCTGAGTGCGAAGCGCCGGGCCATTCCGGGTCATGGAGCGGCCATGGGCATCAGTATGGAAGACACGCATGCAGGCGACGGTGTGCGCATCACCGAAGTCGCCAGCGAAAGCCCTGCTGAGAGTGCGGGCTTGCAGCCGAATGACTTGCTGCTGGCGATGGATGGCGAACCTGTCTTGAACATGAGGATGATCCAGAAATCCGTGGCCCAGTTCAAGCCGGGGCGCGTGGTGCAGCTGAGCGTGAAACGGGGAGCTGACGAGCGGCAGTGTCGCCTGCGTCTGGCGAGCAAGAGCAAGGTCGTGTCGAACTGGGATGGTGAAGACTTTGCCAACGGCGGTGTGTCCTTGCGCACCGATGGCTTTGCCGACGTGCTCCAGCATCAAGTTCCGCTCAACCCCTCCGATATGGGCGGCCCGCTGCTGAATTTGGATGGTCAACCCGTGGGACTGAACATCGCCCGCGTGGATCGTGTGACCACCTTCGCCCTGCCCATGGAAGCTTTTTGGAGTCAGGTGCAGCAGTGGATGGTGCTGGATCGCAAATCGAAGTAGCCCAGTCGCAGCCCAACGGGGCACAGTTATCCATGCGGCTGGAACACCACGCTACGACATGCGTCTTTTGCGGAGTCATTCTGGCAGCGCCAGAACCAAGTCGTGCTATTGGGCGCGATGGCTTCGGTGACGTCTTCGACAATGCGGAACTGGCCGCGTAGCTCGGCCCCATTTTGCACGGTGATGGAGCGTGCGGCGACGCTGCCTTTGAGCGTGCTGCCGGGCTCTAGCGTGACGCTGCCTTGGCAGATGAAGTCGCCGAAACATGACCACGAACGATCAGGTACTGAGTGCGAATTTCATGTGGAAAGGTGACCTCGCACTCAGGCATGATCTCCAGCCGACCACAGGCGACAGGATCGGGCACCTCTGGGGTGGAATGGAAGATCATTTCGCCCGGCAGACTGCGCAGTGCCCGGGTCTTGGGCTGATCCACCCGTGAGAGCTGTGCTGGTAGACGGAGCAGGTGGGCGTTTTGCTGTTGCCGGCGGTGGTGATGGTGTGGGAAAAGTCGGCCTGCTCGGGCGGTATGGCGCACAGGGTGGCGAAGATTTGCGCGGCATCCACGGCCTCAATGCCGAGTTGTCGTGCACGAGCCTAGGCGGCTGGGCTGAACCCATCGGGCACCACCAGGGTGCCTTGGCAGGGCTCGCGGATGGGGCCGAGTTCATTGACGAACTGCTGCAAGGTTTCGGGGCTGGCTACCCATGGGTTCCAGGCAGTGAGCTTGACCAACTGCCGTTTCAGATTGGTCGTGGGCGTCTCATGCTGCATGGCGAACTGCACGGAGCCATCAAGATTCACGCGCGCCGGTCCCAGCTCATAGCCAGCGTGAAGAGAGATGGCCCGCAGTAGCTCGCCCAGGCTGGCGATCAACTCCGGCGACCAAGTCTCTACACCGTCGGCCGTGCCTTCTCGCAGCGAGAAGCCCGTGTGCAGGTGTGGCATGAGGACGAACACATGTCTGGATGCAGGGTGTGGAAAACCGTTGGTCGGACCAACGCCTACTTTAGGGCACCACTGGAAAACCGTTTTCGACTGCCGTCGCAGTGTCCATGATCGGTAGGGCGCGTTGTCTCAACGCGCCGGATACACGACGGGGTT
>CAXNNN010000173.1:0-7056 GCA_964203095.1 Verrucomicrobiaceae bacterium
GTGCATGTAGCGCAGCATGTGCCCGGCCTCGCGGCGCATGATCAAGCAAATCTTCGCGTGAGTTTTCAGCCCGCGCACGCCGTAGATGATCTGGGCCCCCACGGCCAGCAGGTCCTCGGCACGCTCCAGGTTGCGCGCCTCGTCGAAGCGCGCCTTCAGCTCGACCAGTACGGTCACATGCTTACCTGCCTCTGCCGCTTTGATCAGGGCGCTGATGAGGCGGCTGTTCTTCGCCGTGCGGTAGAGGATTTGTTTGATCGCGACGACATCGGGATCATTCGCGGCTTCCTCCAGCAGCTGCACCACAGGATCGAACGACTCATACGGATGATGCAGCAGTATATCCTTGCGACGGATGGCCGTGAACAAACTTTCGCCCGGCTCAATGGCGGTGCTGCTCTGGCTTTCCCAAGGCCGCACCTTCAGATCGTCAAAGCCGGACAGGCCCGAGATGGCAAAGTAGGCGCGCAGGTCCAGCTCGCCTGGAATGGTGAAGACGTTGGCGCTCTTCTGCGCAGCCAGCGCGCGGATGGTGCGCTCCAGGGCGCGAGGCGCTCCCTTCTCAATCTCTACCCGGATCGTCGCTCCCAGGCGGCGGGCATCCAGGATGTCTTCCATCTCGCTCGCCAGATCGAGCGCCGCCTTGTCATCGACGGCGATGTCAGAGTTCCGGCTCAGGCGGAAGCGCGCGGTGCCTTTAACCTGCTCGCCGGTGAAAAAGAGGTTCAGAAAGGCCTCCAGCAGATCCTCCAAATTCAGGTAAGCATGCTGGCCCGCCTCGGCATCTGCGACCGCGATATGGCGAGGCAGGTTTGCAGGCAGCACGAACATGACCTGCCGGTCCTCATTTCCCTCCGACGTGACGAGGCACAGCAGCACCAGATTCAACGCAGGCAGGCTGGGCAGCTTCTTCGGGTCGATCTCGATCGGCGAGAGCACGGGGTGGATGTGCTCCATGAAGTAGTCGTGCAGCAGCGTGCGTTGCAGCGGCGTCAACTCCCACGCATTCAGCCGACGAATGCCGTGATCGCGCAGCTCTGGCACCACTTGCTCATTCAAGATCGCATACTGCCGTTGGATGAAGGTCGTGGTGCGCTCTTTGATCTGATCTAGCTGCTGCGTGACAGTCAGGCCGGAAATGTCCTTCCCGCGCAGTCCTTGATCGCGCAGCAACTGCAGGCCGCCCACTCGCACCATGTAGAACTCATCCAGGTTCGACGCCGTGATGGCCAGGAACTTGGCCCGCTCCAGCACTGGCAACCCAGGCCGCGCCGCTTCCTCCAGCACCCGCTCATTGAAGGCGAGCCAGGACAGCTCACGGTTGATGAAATGATTAGCGGTGAAGGGCGACTCGGTAGGCATAGCAGGCAAGCCTAGTTTTGCCCCCGTTTCCCCGCCTCGCCAAGTGCATTCAGCGAGGGAGGGGAAAGTGTCACATGCGAGGCTCACGGTGCCGCAGTGTTTGTCGGTCTCGAGTCCACCGCCGCCAGTCCCGTGCCCTCGATCTTCACGTCAGGGAGGCGTTTCCGGAAGTCGGCGAGGCCTTGCTTCGTCATCCGGTGCTGGAGGGTTTCTATCTTGATGAACTTCAGGGAGACCACGCCTTCTAGGCTCAACAGTGCAGCGTCATCAAACTGATTGATGCCCGTGTGGTTTCCCAGCGTCACCGCCGCCAGCTTGGGCAATGACGCCAGTTCACTGAGTGGTGCGCGGCCCGTCAGTGGCTGGTCCAGCGTCAGAGAGAGGCTGGTGAGGCCCCTCAGCGACTTGGCAATCTGGCTGATGACCGCTGGGTCCACCTTCCCTGGGACATTGATGGTCAGGCTCTCCAGTCCCTTCAGCGCAGCCAAACTCTCCACCATCCCAACCGTGATCCCTTCATTCAACAGCCCCACACGTTTGAGCTTGGGGAAGCTGGAGAAATCCACCCGCCCGCCACTCTTCGGCAGGGTGAACCGCAGCTCAGGCAGTTGGCGGAGCTGCTCCAGCATGGCTGCATCCATCGGCGTGCCTCCCACGGCTAGAAATTCGGGCTTCCTGAGCGGCAGCAGGGGACGGAAGTCCCCGGGGCGCAGCGAGAAGTCCAGTTTGATTAGCTCCGTAAGGTGCGAGACGTGCTCCAGCGCGGCTGGGGTAAACATTTCAGGATGCCTGAGTGCAAATGCTTTCAGCAGCGGGCATTGGCAGAGCAGCGTCAAATCCGCGTCCTTGAGTCTCATGTTCCAGTCGAGACTGAGAGTCCGCAAAGCAGGCAGGGGCGGCACCGCCGATCTCGAGCGCCACGCCTCGCGCAAGACGCCCGAGCACTTCTACGACTGCCGCTGGGCTGCCGAACTCATTGAGCACGTCTGTAGCCGCTTGAGGGAGCCGTACGAGCAACGTGGAAAGCTGGAGTCGCATGATGCACTGGCCGCAGTGATCGGCAGTGAGGAACAGGATGCGGAGGCGTTCCTGGCCATTGCCGCCCGTTTCGCCATGACCAAAAACGCCCTGCGAGTGGCCCTCAGCCGTCTCCACAAGGAATTCCGCGATGTATTGCTGAAGGAGTTGAAGGTGAAAAATGAAAAATGAGGAATGAGGAATGAGGAATGAGGAATGAGGAATGAGGAATGAGGAATCCTAGCACTGGGGGCATCATCGGGGCAGCTTGATCCAGAACGTAGCTCCCGTGCCGGGCACGTTGTTGCTGCATCCAGCCTTGCCGCCATGGGCATTGGCCACGGCTTGCACGAGGCTGAGCCCCAGCCCCATACCGGGTGTTTTCGCACTTGCAGCGGTGCCTCTAATGAAGCGCATCCAGATGCGATCTATCTCTTCAGGGCGGATGCCTGGGCCACTATCGATGACCTGCACCGTGCAGGACTCGGCTTCGACGATTAGCTGCACCATGATGTCGCCGCCTTCGGGCGTGTAGGCCATGGCGTTGTCCAGCAGATTGGCCAGTGCCTGCGTCATGCGCTGCTGGTCTAGAGACAAGGTGACGTCCTCGCCTTTTTCGAAGTGCAGGCTCTGCTTTTTGTCTTCCGCCGACACGCTGTAAAGCTCCACGATGTCTTCGATGATCGTGTTCAGCGAGAGCGGTTCCATGTGTAGCTTGAGTGCGTTGTGCTCCCCCGCACGCACAGTGAGAATGGTCTGCACTAGCGAGCTAGCGCGATCGATCTCATCCATGCCGCGTGCCGCTGTTTCTTGGATCGCTGGGTCCAAAATGCTGTCATGCAGGTGCTCCAAGTTGCCGCGAATGCGTGCAATGGGAGTGCGCAGTTCATGCGCGAGATGATCGTTGGCTTCCTGTAGTTCCGACGTCAGAGCCTCATTGCGATCTAGCACCACGTTGAAGGCATCGGCAAACTCTTGCAGCTCGGGAATCGCCTTCTCTGCGATGAGGCGTGAGCGGGTGACGCCATGCGCGAGAGCCTGCGCGCTGTCGATCATGCGTCGCAGCGGCCCCATCACTCGCCATGCATACCAGAGCACGGGAAGCAGGGCGATGATGGAGGCGGCGATACCGGCGATGCCGAGCTGGCGATTGATGTTCTCAATGGCCGCCAAGTCCGCATCATTGGTGCGGCCGTGCCAGAGGACGGCTCCGTCATTGAGCAGCACTCGCCCGATGAACACGTTGTCGTTTCCTTTGGGGTGCCCAAAGGTTTTGCTCCCAGCCACTCCTGTCAGCAGCTTCATCTCCTGCTCCGCTGGCCAGGGGAAGTCACCGCCTTGCAGGGCGCGGTGCACTTGCTCGATCACCTTACCATTCTGGGTGACCCGGATCGCCTCATGGCTGTCATGTTGGCCGGTCTTGAACATCTGTTCCAGCCCTTCGACGCCGTAGCGATTATAGACGACGGAGTATTCGCCCAGGTCATCTTGCAGCACTTGCCGCGCGACGTTCTGGAGATCGCGTTTCATCGCGATACTGGTGAAGAACAAGCACAGACCAATACTGGCAGCGATGGTGAGCGCCTGCATGGCGGCCAAGCGCCATGTGGAAGGCGTGGCCTCAGGCAGTAACTTTGAGAGCATAGCCTTTTCCTCTCACGGTTTGAATGCTGGCGTTGTGGCCTTGCACTTCGAGCTTCTTGCGCAGTCGGCAGATCATCGCGTCGACCACATTGGTGCCGGGGTCGAAACGGACGTTCCAGACCTTGTCGAGGAGGAACTTCTTGGTCAGCGTGCGGCCGCTGTGATCGAGTAACAATTCGAGCAAGGCGCTCTCGCGGGGTTGGAGATCGATGCCTTCACCATTGTTATGGCGGAGCCTGCGCTGGCGCGTGTCTAGCAGCCACTCGCCGAGGCGGCGCTGGCCCGTGCCGCTCTGCTGGTAGCGGCGGTGTAGGGCCTCGATCCTTGCGTAGAGTTCTGCCATGGCGAAGGGCTTCGTCAGGTAGTCGTCGCCACCTGCTGACAGTCCCCGCACACGATCCGTGACACTGTCGCGAGCGGTGAGAAAGAGCACTGGCACCCGTTCTTCGTCAGCGCGCATCCGCTCGACGATTTCAAAGCCACCGATGCCAGGCAAATTCACGTCCAGAATGACCACGTCGTAAGGCGTGATCAAAGCGGCACTGAGTGCGGCTTCACCATGATCCTTCCAGTCCACGTGATGGCCTGCCTTCTTCAGCCAATCATTCACCTGGCGGGCAAGCTCAGGATCGTCTTCAGCGAGCAAAATATTCATGAGTAACGATAGCCTCGGGCGCTGGTGCAACGCAAGGTTCGCGTGCGAATCCGCTATGGCCGCAGGGTGCGCCCGCTTGCCTTGCTGGCTGGAAATAGGGAATTCTTTAGACCTGATAAGGGAGAACTAGGGGCACATTACCGCACTGTAATGTGACTTGCTCACGCTAGGTGCGACTGTGGCAGCACTGTCGAGCCAAAGTAGAGGTGAGTGATCTCCGCTAGCTACCCGGCAGCATACCCAGAGTAGCAATCCATTCATGAAATCCACACGCATTCTGTTTCTGATGCTCACCGCCGTCATCGGCAGTGCGGGACTCTCCGAGGCTGCGGTCATCCGCCGCCCGACAGATTCCGCACAGGTGTTCATCCCCAATCCAAGTCAGACTGACATCGCCTCCGGTTCGACCGGTGATGACCAGCTGAACGCTTCCTCCATGGAGGAGATGGCCAAGAAAAAGAAAAAGAAGAAAAAGAAGAAGACTAGCGCCTCCTAAAAAGGCAACTCAGCCGAGCGTCGGGGCCTCTTATGCTCCGGCGCTCGGACACTTTCTTCAGCGCTCCACCTCTACTTTCATGACTACTTCAGCCTTCCTATCACAATGCCGTCTCTGGGTCATTGTTGGCCTTCTTCACCTTTACCTGGACACTGCCGCCCTTGCGGAATCCAAGTTCGAGACCCGCTACCAATACTACCAGGAGCAAGATGGCCGCATGAGGGTGGACTCTGATTACTCGCTGTTCAGCGTTGATCTCAGCGACACATTGGTGCTGGACGGCACGCTGCTCTACAGCGCGCTCTCGGGCGCATCGCCGACGGGGCTGCCAGCTTATAACAAGGGCGACGACGTGCCTACTGTGTTTCTGGAAGATGAACGCTACGCTGCTACCATGGGGCTGACTTATCAGCTGGGCGATCACTCGATCAAGACGGGGCTGTCCTACAGCTATGAAGGCGACTATCTCTCCATTGGCGGCTCCTTGCAGGACACGATCTCGTTGAATGACAAGAACACGGAGTTGGTGATGGGCCTGGCCTACACGAACGACACGGTGGGCGCGAATGGTTCGAACTTCGAGGGCACCAAGCGCAGCTATGACGCACTGGTCGGCGTGAACCAACTGCTCGGACCGAACACGGTGCTCAGCATGAACGTGGGCCTGGGCTGGAAGCAGGGCTACCTGAGCGATCCTTATAAGCGCGTCTTGATCGACAATGAAGTGTATTTCGACGAGCGTCCGGACAAGAAGTTTGAGCAACTCATCTTCCTGCAACTGACTCAGTATCTGCCCAGCTGGGATGCGAGCGTGGAGCTGTCGTATCGCTTCGGTCACAATGACTTCGGCAGCATCTCGCACACCGCCATGCTGGCGCTCTACAAGAACCTGTTCAACAAGCGCATCGTCGTGCGCCCAAGCATTCGCTTCTACGACCAGTCAGCAGCGGACTTCTATGACATTTCGTTCACGGGCAGTCCCACGTATGCATCTTCCGACTATCGTCTAGCGGGTGAGCAAACGCTGAACCTCGGCATGCAAGTGCGATGGAACCTTGTCCCTGACAAGTTCGCCCTCGACTTCGGTTATGAATATTACCGCACCTGGGGCACCGACGGTAAGACATCGCAATCGGCCTTCCCCGACGCGCAATCCGTCAGCGTTGGATTTCATTACCAATTCTAAGCCGACATGAATCTGACCACAGAGCATAGGCTGCGCGCTGAGCTGGAAGCCTCGCCACTGACGGATGTCGGCGACGGCTTCTGGGAGTGCGAGTTCCGCGCTTTGGGTTCGGCATGTGAGCTGTTTTATGCCGCCAAGGATCAAGCGGCTGCCGAGCACTTCCGTCGGGTGGCGTTTGATTGGCTGGCAGAGTTTGAGGCGCGCTGCTCTCGCTTCCTGGCGGATAGCGAGGTCAGCTCGATCAATGCGCAAGCTGGCCGCGACTGGGTTTCGATTCATGCGCAGACGGAGATGCTGCTGGATCTGTGTGATCACTATCACTTCGTCACCGAGGGTGCGTTCGATGCGACCTCACTACCACTCAGCCGGTTGTGGGATTGGAAGCAGCAGCATGACAGTCTGCCCTCCCTTGAAGAGATTGCGTCCGCGAAGAAGGTAATTGGCTGGAAGCGCATTCAGCGCGCTCCGGGTCGCATCTTCCTGCCCGAGCCCGGGATGATGCTGGACTTCGGCGGTGTGGGCAAAGAGTTTGCCGTGGATTGCCTGAAGGCCCTGGCGCTGAGTTGCGGCATTGAGCATGTCATGGTCGATCTTGGCGGTGACATTGCCGTGCAGGGCGAGCCGCCGGAGGGCGGCGGTTGGTATATCGGCTTGGAAGATCCGGCGAACACTGAGCAAGCCTATTGTGGTATTCGT
>CAXNNN010000174.1:0-7008 GCA_964203095.1 Verrucomicrobiaceae bacterium
CCACGCTGACGCTGGGCTGCTGCTTTTCGTCGTAGGTGATGCGGGCGTTCTTTCCGTTCTTCAGCGTCAGGCTGGTCGGCGCGAATTTATCCAGCAGCTCACGCTGTGAATGGCTGAGCCACTGCTGCAAGGCGTGGTCCACGGGCTTCTCGCGGATTTCTTTATACATCGTGCAGCCCTGGCAAACTTGCTCGATGAGCAGCGGACGATCTTCGTCGGTGATCGGTGGCAGGTCCAGCTCAGGCATCCATTTCGTCAGGCAGTTCAGGCGCACGATGAATTGCTCTGCCTTGTCGTTCCAGGCTTCCAGCTTCAAGCGTCCGGCGATGACTTCCTGCGCGAGCATGCTGGCGGCTTGGTTCTTGTCCGGGTCGCCGCGCTCGCGGCTTTGCAGGACGACATCGCGAAAGCGCACCTCCTCGCGATTCACCACGCGCTTCGCCAGCGCGTCATAAGCCGCGAAGTTGCCTGTGATGACGTCGTTAGGAAACAACTCACGCAGCCAAGCTTCTTCAATGCGAGTGACGTTGTTCAATTGCACTTGCAGCGCCTTGCCTTGAATCTCGATAGCCTCGGCCGCGACCAGCAGCTTCGGCGGTTTGATGTGCGGGTCTTTCAGATGGCCGCGATTACCGCCTGTCAGGTTGTAAACCCGCGAGCCTTCGTTCGTCTCGCAGCCGACGTGATCGCTGAAGGCAGCTAGGATGGTCTTCGCCAGCGAGGTCTCATCGACTTCATGCTCGTTCTTTAAGCCGATGCGATGGGCAAGTCGCAGGAACTGCTCGGCGGCGCGCGCTGCATCGAACGCAGCCCGCGCATGAATGCCCAGCAGTTGGCACGCACCGACATCGAACCGCAGTTCATCAGCGCGATGGAAGGCTCGCAACTGCGCCTGGAACTCGCTCAAGTCATGGCGCTCCCAGAAGTCTTCGTTGCCACGATGCGCTTGTTTTACGGTGGCGGTCAAAACCTCGCGCCCTTGTGCAATCGCCGCGCAGATCGCCGCGTCTTCCAGACAGCCCAACTCCGCTGCCGCCAGCAACATGCGAGCAAAGCGCGGCTCCAGCGGGAAGGCCGCCATCTTCAAGCCAAGGCGTGTCACGTTGTTCTCGTGATCGACCGCGCCGAGGTCATGCAGCAGTCGCTCGGCACGCGCGAGCGAGCGCTCGGGCGGTTGCTCGAACCAGTCAATCTTGAGGCCCGCCTTGGCCGAGGCCACACGCGTGGCAAGCACCGTCTCGCTCAACTCCAGCCGATGAATTTCTGCCGGATCGCTCTCCGAACGATGCATGTGCTCGCGCTCTGCCCATAGGCGAACGCACACGCCAGGACCCACACGTCCGGCACGGCCTGCTCGCTGCTCGGCAGAGGCACGGCTGATTTTTTGCACGGTCAGCGTATTGATGCCACGACGCGAATCGAAGGCCGCGACACGGGCTTGCCCGGCATCAATGACCGCCTTCACACCCTCGATGGTAAGGGAGGTTTCGGCGACATTCGTACTCACAATGATGCGGCGCTGAGTGCTGGGCGTCACGGCGTCGTCCTGCTGCTGCGGCGTTAGTTCGCCATGCAGCGGCAGCACGCGGTAGTTCTTGGCGAAGCTGCGGCCACTGATGGCGCTGATCGTCTTCCGAATCTCATGCCCACCGGCCATGAAGACCAGCATATCGCCATCAAACCCTGGGCTGCGGGCCAGGTCTTCACAGGCACGCGCGGCCTGATCCCAGACCGGTTCATCGTAGCCGATCTTGGTCTTCTGCGGGGCTTGATAGCGAATCTCCACAGGAAAGGTGCGGCCTTCAGATTCGAATAATTTCGGCGGCTGCAAAAACTCGACCAGCGGCCCCGGCATGAGCGTGGCGGACATGACGATGATCTTCAGATCCGGCCGCCGTGCTTTTTGCAGCGCATGGGCCCAGGCAAGGCAGAGATCGCCGTCGATATGACGCTCGTGGAACTCGTCGATGATCAGGCAGCCGACTTTTTTCAAGTCCGGGTCTTCCAGCAGCAATCGCAGGAAGACGCCCTCGGTCACGTAGAGCAACCGCGTGTCCTTGCCGCTGACGTTCTCGAAGCGCACCTGGTAGCCCACTTCATCACCCAGCTTGCCGCCACGTTCCTTCGCGACTCGCTGCGCCAGCATTCGAGCGGCAATGCGGCGAGGTTGCAAGACATACACGCGCTGCCCTTCCTTCAAGACACCGGAATCCAGCACGAACGTCGGTACCTGGGTGGACTTGCCTGAGCCGGTCGGGGCTTTGATCAGCAGGTTAGGACAGGAAGCGTCACGCAGGGCACTGGTGAGCGTTTCTTGGAGTTCGAAGATGGGCAGCGTATCGGCAGGCACCCTTGCAGGTGACTGAGCTTGGCGGCATCGTCAACTGCTCTGCCCGGCCGAGCATCAGGGCTAACCCCCATGGTTCAGTTCTTGCTCAGAGGAGCATCCGGCCTAGTGTAGATGTCCGTTTTTAAAGACAATGATCCCTTCGTTCAAAAGTCCATTCCTCAGCGTTTGCCTCGCGCTTCTCATGAGCACGGGGGTTGGCCATTCAGCGGGGCCAAACTACACTCGGGACATTCGCCCGATCCTGGCCAAGCGCTGCATGAACTGCCATGGACCAGACGCTGCCAAGCGCAAGGCCGATCTGCGGCTAGACACAAAGGATGGCCTGCTGCACCCCGACGTGCTGATTCCCGGCAAATCAGCGGAGAGTGAACTGATCAAACGCCTATTGACCTCGGACCCTGAGGAGGTCATGCCGCCCCCTGGCAAAGGTGACCCGGTCACAGCGGAGGAACGTCAGCTATTGCAGGCTTGGATTGACGCTGGGGCCGCTTACCAAGGCCACTGGGCCTTCGCCGCCCCGGTCAAACCTGCAGTGCCAGTCGTCGCCGGTGCGCGCAATGAAATCGACGCCTTTGTTTTTGAGGCTCAGGCCAAGCAAGGTATGGCCCCGACAACCGAGGCATCGAAGGAAGTCTGGCTGCGCCGTGTCAGTTTTGATCTGACGGGCCTGCCGCCCACCCTTGAAGAGCAAGACGCCTTTATCGCCGACACCTCGCCGCTGGCCTACAAGCACGTGGTGGACCGCCTGTTGCAGTCCCCCGCATATGGCGAGCGCCTCGGCAACGAGTGGCTGGACGTGGCCCGCTACGCCGACACTTATGGCCGCCATGAAGACGAGGATTGCACCACGTGGCCTTATCGCGACTGGGTGATCAAGGCTTTCAACGATAACCTGCCCTATGACCAGTTCATCACTTGGCAGACAGCGGGTGACTTGCTGCCAAATCCGACCAAGGACCAATTGGTTGCCACCTGCTTCAATCGCCTCCCACAACAGTCCAACGAAGCCGGCAGCGATGCTGAGGAGTTCCGCATCGAACAAGTCGCCGACCGTGTGCGCACCAATGGCACCGCCTTCATGGGCCTGACGCTGGAGTGCGCGCGGTGCCATGACCACAAGTATGACCCGATCTCGACCAAGGACTACTACTCGATGTCGAGCTTCTTCAACAACATCGACGAGCTTGGCCTTTTCGCGGTCTACACCGGAGCCGTGCCGCCGCCGTCGATCCTTTTGTTCAAGCCCGAGCAAGAGAAGCGATACGAGGAACTGAAGACCAAGATCGCCACGCTGGAAAAAGCTCAGCGGGAGTCAACCACTGAGGCCAGAAAGCTTTATGAATCATGGCTTGCTCTGAAGCTGCCGCCGATCAAGCGCGAGGACTCGCTTTGGCGCACCTTGAAGGGTTGGTTTGTCGAAGAGTTGCCCACCGCGCGGGCGGCGCATCCCGTCGCGCATTATGATTTCGAGAGCCTGGAAAAGAAGGCTTTTCTCAATCGCATCACGGGAAAGCGCCAGGGCATGATCCGCCAGAACAACAACCCAGAAATTGGGAGGTTCGGCAATGCATTGGAACTCATGGGCGATAACTCGGTAAGCCTCAACGACGTTCCAGAAATCAAGCGCAGCCAGCCCTTCAGCATGGCCTTGTGGCTGAAGCCGAGGGAGATGATGCAACGCGCCGTGGTCATCAGTCGATCACGCTCGGGTATCGACTCTGCCAGCAAGGGCTTTGAGTTGATCCTGGAGAACAACAAGCCATCCTTCGCTTTGGTGCATTTCTCGCCAGGCAATGAGATCCGCATTAGCGCCAAAGACGCGCTCCCGCTCAACGAGTGGACCCATGTCGCCGCCACGTATGACGGATCCAGCCGAGCCAGTGGCCTGGCTCTTTACATCAACGGCAAGCGACATGATGCCGTGGTCGTGCGGGACAATCTCTACAAGGACATCGTCTACCGCACTGAATGGGGCGACCAAGCGGGCAAGGATTCGGTGGAGCTGCGCTGCGCCATCGGTGGGCGATACAATGACGCCTCATATCGCAACGGCTTGGTGGACGAGTTTTACTTTTACACCTGCCAGCTCTCGGCTCCTGAAGTGGCGCAATTGGCCGCTCTGCCCGAGACCGCTACTTTGGAAGATTGGTTCCCCTGGTATCTGCGTGAGCGGAACAAAGCTTGGCGTGCCACCCAGAAGAAACTGACTGCCGCCCGTGAAGAATTGAATGCGATGACACCGCAGGCTACCGAACTCATGGTTATGCAAGAATGGAGCGGCCCCAAGCGCCCCACTCACATCCTCGATCGTGGTCAGTTCAACTCGCCCAAGGCGGAGGTCAGCCCGGCCACCCTGGAAGCGCTGCCCGCGCTGGACCCCACCTTGCCACGCAACCGACTTGGCTTTGCCAAATGGCTGACGGACCCCAAGAATCCACTCACGGCTCGCGTCGCTGTGAACCGTTATTGGCAGCTGTTCTTTGGCCGCGGTCTGGTGCTTACCAGCGAGGACTTCGGCACCCAAGGGCAACAGCCGACGCACCCTGAACTACTCGACTGGTTGGCGCTGCGCTTCATCGACAGCGGCTGGAATGTGAAATCCCTTTGCCGCGACATTGTGCTCTCCGCCACCTACCGCCAATCATCGGAACCCACGGACAAGGCTTGGCTGAAAAGCGACCCCGACAATCGCTGGCTAACCCGTGGCCCGCGCAAGCGGCTCGGGGCCGAGCAAGTCCGCGATCTAGCCTTACTTACCAGTGGCCTGCTAGTCGACGAGTTGGGTGGCAAAAGCACTAAACCTTACCAGCCAGATGGTCTGTGGGACGAAGCCGGCACCCAGCACGTCTATGTTCAGGACCACGGAAAGAGTCTGTATCGGCGCAGCCTTTACACTTTCTGGCGCCGCACGCTGCCACCGCCTGCGATGACAATCTTCGACGCGCCCTCGCGCGAGTTCTGCAAGGTTCGCCGTGATCATACAGCGACTCCTCTCCAGGCGCTGGTGCTGATGAACGATCCCCAGTTTATCGAGGCGGGCCGCGTGCTGGCCGCCAACTTGGTGAAGAAGTATCCGCAAGCACCCGAGTCACGCGTGACTGACGCCTTCCGCCTGCTCACCAGCCAGCGCCCCACTCCCGAGCAAAACGCGACCCTGGTGCGATACTTGCAAAGCGAACGTGCGAACTTTGCCAATGACACCAAGGCAGCCCAGACTTTGCTGACAAATGGTGAGTCGCCCACGGATAAGACCGTGCCTGCTGACGATGTCGCCGCCACGACGATGATGATTCGCCTTCTCTTTGGTTTTAGCGAGACCACGATGAAACCCTGACGGACCCCGCCACAATGAAATCGACCCACTGTAACCGCTTTCCTGAAACGCAGGCCTGGAGCCGCCGCGACTGGCTGAAGGGCACTGGCATGGGCCTAGGCAGCATGGCGCTCGCTGACCTGATGGGCAGCTCGGCGCAGGCCGCCACAGTCCCAGGGCTACCGGGGCTGCCCCACTTCGCCCCGAAAGCGAAGCGCGTGATCTTTATGTTCATGAGCGGTGGACTGTCTCAGTTCGAAAGCTTCGACTACAAGCCCACGCTGAACAAACGCATGGGCGAGGAAATGCCCGCCTCCCTGCGCCAAGGCAAGGAACTGCTCGGCATGTCGAAAAACCAGGCGTCGTTCAAGCTGGTGGGCTCCCCGTTCGCCTTTAAACAACATGGCAAGTCAGGCGCGTGGCTTAGTGAGCTGTATCCACACACGGCCAAGGTAGCAGACGATTTGTGCTTCGTGAAGACCCTACACTCGGACGCGGTCAATCATGACCCGGCTACGACCTTCATGCAGACAGGTGCTCCCCTGCCCTCCCGCCCCAGCATGGGTGCCTGGGCCAGCTACGGCTTGGGCAGTGAAAACGCGGACTTGCCGGCCTTCATCGTCATGGTGTCCCGACGCCCGGTGGACCAGCCGCTCTCCTCGCGCATGTGGGACAGCGGCTTCCTGCCCACTCAGCATCAAGGCGTCCAGTTCCGCTCCGGTGCCGACCCTGTGCTCTACTTGAGCAATCCAAGAGGCGTCAACGCCCCAGCAACACGGCGCATGCTCGACAGCTTGAAGGACCTGCACTTGCAACAGCAAGTCGCCAACCCTGGTGCCACCGAGCTAGAGTCGCGCATTCAGCAGTTCGAGATGGCCTTCCGCATGCAGTCCGCGGTGCCAGAAGCTACAGACATCAGCAAAGAGCCCGAAAGCGTGCTCAAGCTCTACGGCGACAAGGTCAAGGAACCCGGCAGCTTCGAGCGGCATTGCTTGCTTGCCCGTCGTTTCGCCGAGCGCGGCGTGCGCTTCATCCAGCTTTATCATCCGGGCTGGGATCATCATGGCAACCTGCCAGACAGCATGAAAATGAACGTGGGGCAGGTCGACCAAGCCTGCGCCGCTCTCGTGCAAGACCTGAAACAGCACAACCTGCTGGAAGACACACTGGTCATCTTCGGCAGTGAATTCGGCCGCACCTGCTACTCTCAGGGCTCTATCGTCAAGAGCACCGGTGCCTACGGCCGCGAGCATCATCGCGACTGCTTCACATTCTGGATGGCGGGCGGCGGGATCAAGCACGGCACCAGCTATGGCGAGACCGACGAGTTCGGTTACCACATCGC
>CAXNNN010000175.1:0-6993 GCA_964203095.1 Verrucomicrobiaceae bacterium
AGCCCGCCGTCATGTTCGTCCCGTCCACCAGACTTCTTTGGGTCACTGCTCTGGCTGTTGTGCCAGTGTGGCTGGTGCTGGGTATGATGGGGGCTCCGTTGGAGTTGCTGCTTCTGCTTGGTGGTGTGGCTTTGGCGGCGGCCATCTTGGACGCGGTGCTGTCGTTGAAGAAGTTATCAATGGTGAACGTGCGGCTGCCCGACCTCGTGCGCACATCGAAGGGAAAGCATTTTGTTCTGGAAGCACGCGTGAGTGATGCGGCGGCTCAATGCACAGGCTTGCGGATAGGTTTGCCGTTGGATCGTCAGTTGGAGGCGGAAGCGCCGGATGTGTTAGTGGAGTTGCCTGAGGATGGAAAGGGCGCGTTGGCGAAGTGGGAGATCACGGCCTTGGAGCGTGGTTCGTATTTGATCGAGCAAGCGTATGTCGAGACGCGATCCGAGCTGGGGATGTGGGACATACGCCGAGCGCTGTGGGTGAAGTGTGAGGTGCGCGTGTATCCTGACCTCAGTCGCGAACGGCATCTGTTGGCCCCGCTCTTTATGCGCAAGAGTGCGCTGGGTGTGCATCAGGTGCGGCAGTTGGGCAAGGGACGCGAGTTCGAGCAACTGCGTGAGTATCTGCCGGGCGATAGCTACGGCGACATCTACTGGAAGGGCACGGCGAAGCGGCGTTTCCCGGTGACGATGATGCATCAAATCGAGCGCACGCAGGAGATGCACGTGATCCTTGACATCTCGCGGCGCAGTGCGCGTCCGCTGGAGCAGAGCACGACCAAGCCCGATGCGATGGCACCGAAGACACCGTGCGAGCGCTTCATTCAGGCGGCGCTGGTGCTGGCGCTGGCGGCGGAGCAGCAGGGGGATCGCTTTGGCCTCATGATCTTCAGCGATCAGGTGCACACGACCTTGCCTGCGAGCAGCGGTCGGGCGCACTACAATGCCTGCCGCGATGCGCTCTACACGCTGGAGCCGCGTGTGGTCAGCCCGGATTTCCAAGAGCTGTTCATTCAAATTGGCAATCGCCTGCGACATCGCTCGCTGATCATCGTGCTTACCGATTTGGGCGAGCCATGGTTGAGCGAGAGCTTTGCCGAGAGTGTGCGCCAAGCCGCACGTAAACATGTGGTGCTGGTGCATGTGCTCGGCTCGCGCGAGTTCCAGCCGCTCTTCCATAAGCAAGATGCCATCGGCCATGTGGACCATCTTTACTCACGGCTCGCCGGTCATCTGCTGTGGAGCGATCTGCAAGACACCACGCGCACCTTGAAACAATGCGGCGTGCATTTGACGTCTTCGCTTCAGGAAAGCCTGATCGCGGAGGTGGTGTCGGAGTATCTGAAAGTGAAGAAGCGGCAGTTGCTATGATCCTCGACCTTGCACACTTCATCAAACGCGAGCGCCCGCACTGGCAGGAGCTGGAGAAGGCGCTGGACGCGATTCAGGCGCAGCGGCTGGACTTGTCGGACCTGAAGGCGAGCCGCAAGGTGCTGTCGTTGTTTCAGCGGGCCTGCTCGGACCTAGCACGCATCGGAGCCTCGAACGCGGAACCGGAACTGCGCACGTATCTGGAGACGCTGGTGGGGCGGGGGTATGCGGAGATTCATTCGTCGGGTCGTCGGGCGCATCGGTTCACGCCGTTGAAGTGGTTTCTGCACACGCTGCCGCAGACTTTTCGACGGCATGTGCGGGCCTTCGGTGTGTCACTGCTTGCGACAGTTGTGGGTATGTTTGTCGGCGGCGTGCTGCTCATCGTGGCACCCGAGGGGCGAGAGGTGGCGCTGGCTCCTTTTCCACATGTGGCGAAGCAGACACCCTCGCAGCGCGTGGCTCAGGAGGAGAAGCATGCGAAGTCGTCGGCCGAACATCTGGAGCGGAGCAAGGCATCGTTCTCCGGCATGTTGATGCAGCACAACACGAAGGTCTCGATCACGACGCTAGCGCTGGGGTTGAGCTATGGCGTGGGCACGGCGATTGCCTTGTTCTACAATGGCGTGATCCTCGGCGCGGTGTGCCTGGATTACATTCTGGATGGCCAGATCATTTTCCTCATCGGCTGGCTGCTGCCCCATGGGTCGTTCGAGATCCCGGCCATCTTGATCGCGGGGCAGGCGGGTTTTGTGCTGGCGCGGGCGTTGATTGGGTGGGGCACGCGCGAGGGCTTGCGGACACGGATGAGGCACATCACACCCGACCTCGCGACCTTGATCGGTGGTGTCGCTTTAATGCTGATCTGGGCTGGATTCGTCGAGGCCTTCTTCTCGCAGTATCATGAGCCGGTGCTGCCCTATTGGGTGAAGATCGCGTTCGGCAGTCTGGAGTTCGCCGTGCTGGTGGCGTTCTACGCCTTGTGTGGGAAGAAAGCGGAAGAGGAGGCGCAGGCATGAGTGCGCCGAGCAACACTGCCGTGCTCCACATCGCCACGCCGGAGGGGGTGACGTTTGCCCTGCCGCTGGCCGGTCCGGTAACCCGTGCGCTGGCTTTGATGGTGGATGTTGCCGTGTGTCAGGCGATCCAGCAGGTCTTGTTCGTCGCCGTCGATCTGTTGTCGGTGCTTTCGTCCGACCTCGCGGGCGGCGCTGGCTACCTGATCATGTTCCTCATCGCGTTCGGCTACTCCACGATCTGCGAATTGCTGTTCGGCGGCCAGACGCTGGGAAAGCGCATCGTTGGTATCCGTGTGATGGATGAGCGGGGGCTGCGACTGCTGCCGGGACAGGTCATCGTGCGCAATCTGCTGCGCGTGGTGGACATGTTCCCGGTCTTCTACGCCGTGGGCGGCGGGTTCGCATTGTTCAGCAAGCGCTGCCAACGCCTGGGCGACCTGGCGGCGGGCACGGTGGTTGTGCGGACGGTGAAAGTCATTCCGCCCGATGTCGAAGCCGTGCTGGGGGGCAAATACAACAGCTTCCGCCAGCACGCGCACCTGGAGGCTCGGTTGCGCCAGAAGGTGACGCCTGAGGAAGCTCAGCTAGCCCTGGCCGCCCTGGTTCGCCGGGACGAACTGGATACCGACGCTGCGATCAAGGTCTTTGGCGAAATGGCCACACGGTTCCGTGAAAAGGTCAAGTTCCCCGAGGAAACTGAGTTCGGCCTCACCGACGAGCAATACGTGCGCAATGCCGTGGATACCTTGTATCGCAAGGTGGGAGGGTGATTCGTTTGGGATTCCTGATTCTCGATTCCTGATTTGAGAAAAGGTGAGGGCCGCTCGTCGATGCCGGGAAAAATCAGCCATCAGGAATCAAGAATCTCAAATTCCGACCCATCCTTCCCGCTTGGCAAAGGCCAAAGGGGCGCTAGACTCCGTGCCCTTTCCTCTCCGACCCTGCCATTTCCATGAATCCGATTGCTACCTTCCTTTCCGGCACTGCCATTCTGATGCTGCTGCTCTTCTATGTGGGCACGACGTATCAGACGACCAAGCGCTTCGTGGGCACGCTGCTCATCTTGGGAGCGACGCTGTTCGCGATCTTGAGCATGAAGCTGGACGGCATGAAGCTGGGCATCGACCTTCAAGGCGGGAGCGAGTTCGTCGTGCAGCTCCAGAAAGGCACCGACAGCGAGGGCAAGGAGAAGCCTGTGCTTGCTGAATCGGTCCAGCAAGCCATCGCCATCCTGGAGAAGCGCTTGAACCCAGGCGCGGAGAAGGATCTGCTTTTGCAGCCGCAGGGTGAAGACAAGGTGCTGATCCAGATGCCGGGCGTGACACAGGAAGAAATCGCGGGCGTGCGCAATAAGATTGAGCAGGTGGCCAAGCTGGAATTCCGCCTAGTGCATCCGCAGAACAGCGCCGAACTGGCCCGCACAGCCAATGGTGGTGTGGTCGTCGGCTACGTGAAAATGAAGGTCAAGGACCCCAAGGGCGAGGGCGGTGAAGAGGTCATGCTGGTCAAGAATCGCGCGGACATGGACGGCAAGTCGGTGACCCAGGCCTTCGCTACGCTGGACGGCAGCAAGGGCTGGATGATCATCCTGAAATTTGATGGCGAAGGTGCCAAGCTCTTCGGCGAACTCACCGCAGCCAATGTGAACAAGCGCCTCGCGGTGGTGGTGGATGGCGAAGTCATCTCGGCCCCAAATCTCAATGAAGCCATCTACGGTGGCAGCGCCGAGATCAGCGGCAGCTTCACCGAAACCTCCGCTCGTTCGTTGGCATCCGCCCTGGAGAACCCGCTGGAGAATCCGATGATCATCCTGTCGGAAAGCACGGTGACAGCCGCCTACGGCCAATCGTCCATCGACCAGGGCAAGTGGATCGGCATTGCCGGCCTGCTGATCACGACCTGTTTCATGCTCTTCATCTACCGTGCGGTTGGCATCGTAGCCATCATCGGCTTGGTAGTGAACTTGACGATCTTGGCGGGTGCGATGTCGCTCTTCCAGTTCACGCTGACCATGCCGGGTATCGCAGGCTTGGTGCTGACCATCGGTATGGCGGTGGATGCGAACGTGCTGATTTATGAACGTCTGCGCGAGGAAATGGAAGCAGGCCGCAGCTTCGCCAGCGCCCTGAACGCCGCGTATGACAAGGCCTTCAGCGCCATCGCGGACTCCAACATTACCACGCTGATCTCTGCTGCCATCTTGTTCGCCATCTCCGGCGGCCTGGTCAAGGGTTTCGCGGTCACGCTGGTCATCGGTATCATCTCTTCGATGATCGGTGCACTGATCGTTACCCGCGTGGTGTTCATGTGGATCGTGGACAAGGGCTTGCTGACCAAGGTGTCGAGCCGCAAGCTGATTCCAGACGGTGTGTTCGACATTCTTTCCAAGGCCCCTACCTTCATCATCGCTTCGTTGGTCGTGACCGCGATCTCCTTCGCCACTCTGGCCTTCAAGGGTAAAGAAAGCCTGGGCATTGACTTCCGTGGCGGTGCCCTGGTGCACGTGGAACTGAATGACGGCAAGAAGCTCTCCGAGCCCGAGATCCACACCCTGCTCAATGAACAAAAAATGCCCAACGGCAAGGGCATCGGTTCCTTCTACATTCAGGAAAAGACCGCGCAGTTCGGTCAGGTGTGGGGCATTCGCGGTGAGTTTGAGGCCGGTGCAACTATCGAGCAAGCCATCAATGCCAAGTGGGGCAAAGACCTGATCAAAGGTATCCGCACTGAGCGCGTGGGTTCCGTCATCGGCAGTGAAATGGCCAAGACCTCCTTGATTGCGTTGGCCGCAGCCTTGCTAGCCATCTTCGTTTACTTGCTGTTCCGGTTTGAAGCCGCCTTCGCCATTGGTGCCATCGTCGCGCTGTTCCATGACGTGCTCATGGTCCCTGGCCTGTGTGTGCTGTTTGGCCAGGAGTTGAGCATCATCCATGTGGGAGCCTTGCTGACCATTGCGGGCTACTCGATCAATGACACCATCGTCGTGTTTGACCGTATTCGTGAAGTCATTCACTCCGGTCGCTCCGGGGCCATGCGCACCCTCATGAACGAGGCCATCTGCATGACCCTGAGCCGTACCTTGCTCACGGGTCCGACCGCCTTGGCTCCAATGATCGTGCTGCTCTTTATGGGCAATCCCGCGATGATCGAGTTCGCCATGCCAATCGTGATCGGCGTGCTGCTCGGCACCTACTCGTCCATCTTCATCGCCTCGCCCCTTGTGCTCTGGTACACGCAGCGTACCGGTGTTGCGCTTGAAGACCAGATCAAGTCAGCCCACGAGGAGAAATTGCGCATGGAAGCCCAGATCAAGAGTGCCCAAGCGCAGGCCTAGTTGCCAGTCGCCAGTATTTCAAAACAGCCCGGCCCGCAAGGTCCGGGCTGTTTTTTTTGGTGCTGGTGAAGCTTCGAATCTAAAGCGCCGTATCTCTTTTCATCGCGGCAGATAATGGGGAACTCGCTGCCGGGACATGTGGATCCAGCAGCACCCACAACTTGCCCGCTACACCAAAGGGTCCCACTGGCTGCAAGGCGGTGGTCAATTAGGCAAAACCATGGCAGGGGCGGTCGGGGTGAGGTGAGGACCTGCGTAGCAAGCGAACCACACTGGATTTCCAGTTGCAAAAAAAAGTGGGCGGTGTTTACTCGCCGCCCCTTGCGAGCTGCCAATTCGCCGTTGGTCTCCAGGCCTGCACCGTCTTTGACGACTGTGGGATCTCGCCCTGGAGGTAACCCGGCCTTTATCTACCAAACATGCCCGTCCGTCTAGCCCGTTTCGAAATGCCGAATCGCCTCGTGAAAATCGAAGCGACGGCCACTGATACCTTTGCCCAGTTCGTCGCTGAACCCTTCGACCGTGGCTATGGCCACACGATTGGCAATTCCATCCGCCGCGTGCTGCTCTCTTCCTTGGAAGGTGCTGCTATTACCTCCGTGAAGATTCGCGGTGCGGAGCATGAGTTCTCCACCCTGCCTGGCGTGCTGGAAGACGTCACGCAGATCGTGCTCAACCTGAAGAAGGTGAAGTTCAGCCATCACGAAAACAAGGAGCCTGCGTTGCTCTCGATCATGGTGGACAAGGAAGGCGTCGTCACCGCTGGCGACATCAAGGACGATCACCGCTACTCCGTGATCAATCGCGATCTGGTCATCTGCACGCTGGACCGCAAGGCCAAATTTGAAGCTGAATTTGAAGTGCGCGTCGGTCGCGGCTTCGCCACCTGGGAAGAAAACAAGCGCCCGGACACTCCGATTGGCGTGATCCCGATCGACTCCATCTTCTCGCCGGTCACCCGTGTGAAGTATGGTGTGGAAGCCACCCGCGTGGGCCAGAACACCGACTATGACAAGCTGATCATGGACATCTGGACCGATGGCCGTATCGCCCCACAGGACGCGCTGACTCAGGCGTCTTCGATCCTTCGTCACCACCTTGACGTGTTCGTCAACTATGATGATAACCAGATCGAGTTCGAGGCTGCGCCAGAGGCCCAGTCCGAAGAGAACAGCGAGCTGCGCAAGCTGCTGAACATGAGCGTCAACGAAATCGAGTTGTCCGTCCGTGCGGCGAACTGCTTGAACAATGCGAACATCACTTCTGTCGGCCA
>CAXNNN010000176.1:0-6980 GCA_964203095.1 Verrucomicrobiaceae bacterium
CGCGTGGGAGTGGCGAATCAAACGACCATGCCCAAGAGCGAGACCGAAGAGGTGCAGCGCCGTGTGCGACAGGCCGTGGTCGATCGTGATGGTGAAGAGTTGGCTCAGCTGAACTACCAAGTCTTTGACACCATCTGCGGGGCTACGCAGGAGCGGCAGGATGCGCTGTTCGACATGCTGAAAAAGCCCATGGACGTCCTGCTGGTGGTCGGCGGCTACAACAGCAGCAATACCACACACCTCGTCGAGATCGGCGAGCAGCAGTTGCCCACGTTTTTCATTCGGAATGCGGAGTGCTTGCAGTCTCTGGAGCAGATCGTGCACTTCGATTTGCACTCCAAGACGGAGACCAAGAGCTACTCACAAAAGCTTGCGGGCAAGGATGACATTGTCGTCGGCATCACGGCCGGTGCCTCTTGCCCGAACAACTTGATCGAAGACACGATCAAGCGAGTCTTCACCCTGCGTGGCACGCCCGAGAGCGACGTGATCGCGGCTCTAGGGTGAAGTCATGCCGTGGATAGCGGGCACCTCGTCCACATGCTTTCACGGACGAGGCGTTCTTGCACTACCTATCCTCAGGCCATCCAGCTCTTCAGCACGCCGACGTCGCGTTTGAAAGCCTCCAGGCTTGCCTTTACGAAGGCTGGGTCCTTCGTGTCGCCTTTCATGTATTCGGTATGCAGGGAGATCACGCCGTTGTAGCCGCGTTTGACGATGGCCTTGGCGAAGTCAGGACTGACTTGGCCTTCACCTAGCGGACAGGTCTCCGCCTTCTTGTTCTCCCACTTGAAGTCCTTGAAGTAAAACGCGCCTACATAGTCGTAAGCCAAGTTCATCTCCAGCGGCCAGCTCAGGCCGCCCTCCACGGTGCTATGCATGGAGTCAAAGGCGAAGCCGATCTGCTCTGGCTTGTAGTCCTTCACGATCGAATACGCGTCCCAAATTGGCGCTCCGAAGTAATCCTTGCCGCTGTGGTTTTGGATCAGTGGCTGGATGCCGATCTCGCTGCTCAAGGCCACTAGGTCCTTGATCTGCGCCTTCCAGTTTTCCACCTGCGGGGCGATGGGTTGCTTCAGGTCATACTTCAGGAACCACATGCGATAACGCTGGATACCCTGCGCCTTCGCCGTGCGCAGCACCTGCTCGGTGTTCTGTGCTTTGCTCACCTCGTTGATGCCACTGGTCATGATGCTGATCTCCAGCCCGCGCTTCTTCAGGGCCTCGGTCAGCTTCGGCAACTCATCGGCCACGGCTTCTGGCTCAATGTGGCCTTTTGGACGAATCGGTGCCTCAATGCCATCAAGCCCCGATTCAGCCGCGATATCGGCGATCTGTTCGTAGCTCAGACCTTGCAGATGCTTGGTGAAGCCACAGAGCTTGTTCTTCGGCAGCGTGGCAGCTTGCGCGGTGGGAAGCGAAAAGGACGCTGCGGTGGCAGCTGCGGTCGTCAAGAAGTGGCGGCGTGAGGTCATGAGGAAAGGCTTAACGTGAGGAGGATAAGGCGTCATTCAGCGATCGCTGAGAACCATAGGCGCAGGGGGCTAGTCCTCCCACACCTTCAACAGCTCCACTTCAAAGATCAGTGTTTCATCCGGGCGGATGTCGAGGCCGGAGCCGCGTTTGCCGTAGGCGAGCTGGGAGGGAATGAAGAAACGATACTTCGCGCCTTCCTTCATCAGTTGCAGGCCCTCGGTCCAGCCCTTGATCACCCGCTTCAGTGGAAACTCAGCCGGTTCACGGCCTGCGAGATACGAGCTGTCGAATTCCACCCCGTTGATCAGCGTGCCACGGTAGTTCACGACGACCGTGTCTTTAGCCTTGGGCGACATGCCCGTGCCTTCGGTCAGCACCAAGTATTGCAACCCGCTGGCGGTGGTGATCACGCCGGGCTTTTGGGCGTTTTCTTCGAGGAATGCTTTGCCAGTTTCGAGTGCGGAGGAGGCCATGGAGGGGATAAAGGAGGTGACCGACATGGCAGCATCCACACGCAGGGGCAACCCTGAAGCGGCGAAATGTGGGGCGGGCTCTGCCAGTAGTTGCCAGTTGCTGCTTTTGCCCGCACATAGCAGCACCACCATGACTCACGCCGTTCTCAGCCTCCTCAAAGAAAGCAAGCACCCCATGCGCATCGACTTGATCGGGGTGGCAGGTTCAGGGATGAGCGGGCTGGCTTGGCTGCTGATCGCGCTGGGACATCGGGTGTCGGGTTCCGACAAGGCGACGACGATGGAGACCGAGCGGCTGCAGAAGGCGGGCTTGCAGTTTTTCCCCCAGCACTCGGAGCGCGAGGTGGAGGACTGTGACATGGTCATCTACTCGTCGGCCATCAAGCCCGGGAACGAGGCGTATGAGGCGGCCTACAAGCAGGGCCTACCGCTTGTGCGTCGTGCCGAAGCGTTGGCCGCGGTGATGGCTGGGAAGAAAGGCGTGGTGGTCGCAGGCACGCATGGCAAGACCACCACCTCTGCATTGACTGCGCATGTGCTGCGGCAGGGCGGCATGAAGCCCTCGCATTATGTCGGGGCGGAGATTCCGATTCTCGGCTCAAACGCGCACTGGGACCCGGAGGGGGAACTGTTCGTCGCTGAGGGCGATGAGAGCGATGGCACGCTGGTGAACTTCTGCCCCGAGCACTCGATCATCCTGAACATCGAGCCTGAGCACTTGGATTTCTATGCGGATATCGAAGCGATCAAGGTCGTGTTCCGTCAGTTGCTCAGTCAAACGCCTGGCTTGTGGGTTTACTGCGCTGAGGATCCAGTGGCGACGGAGGTCTGCCAAGACCATGCGAACGCCGTGGGCTATGGCTGGAGCAAGGCGCATGACTTCAGCGCGCAGATCATTGCTGCGCGGCCTTCGCAGACGGAGTTCGAGGTCTTTGCCAAGGAGCAATCGCTGGGCACCGTCACGCTCGGTATTCCCGGCAGGCACAATGTCTCCAATGCCATGGCCGTCATCGCATTGGCCACACGGCTCGGCGTTTCGTTCGAAGCGATTCAGCGTGCACTCGGCAGCTTCCGGGGGGCCAAGCGCCGCTTCGACATTCGTCACGGTAGCGAGCGCTTCACCATCATCGACGACTACGGACATCACCCCACGGAGGTGAAAGCCACGCTGGCCACGGCCAAGGCGCTGAACCCGCAACGGCTTGTCTGCTTGTTCCAGCCGCATCGGTTTAGCCGGACACAGTTGCTAAAAAAGGAGTTCGGCGCTGCCTTCGACGATGTGGAGGTGCTCGCGGTCACGGACGTCTATCCGGCTAGTGAGAAGCCGCTGCCAGGGGTGAGTGGCGAGACCATACTTGATGAAGTGAAGCTGCGTGCAAGCGAACTGAAGCTCAATCTTCAAACCTTGAGCACGCCGACGATGATGATCGCCCGCGACAAGATCGGCAACCTGCTCAAGCCGGGCGATGTGTTCATCACCCTCGGCGCGGGCAATGTGCATGAGGTGGGCACCTGCATCGCACGCGATTTGAAGATCGCCGAACCGCTCTGGGCTATCCTGGAAGCGAATGGTAGCGGCACCATGAAGCTCTATGAACCGATGAGCCTGCATACGACCTTCCGTATCGGAGGCCCGGCGCAGTATTGGATCGAGCCGCGCACAGAGGCGGCATTCTCCGAGATCGTGAAGTATCTGCGTAGCGCGTCGGTGCCGATTCGCGTCATCGGCCGGGGGTCGAATTTGCTCGTGAAGGACGGTGGCATTCGTGGCGCGGTCATTCATCCGGCTAAGGGCGAGTTCGAGAACGTGACGCACGATGGCGACTGCTTGATCGCGGGTGTGGGCGCACGTTTGAAAAAGATCGCCAGCGCTGCGCGCAATGCCGGGCTCGGTGGGTTCGAGTGGATGGAAGGTATTCCTGGGAATCTTGGCGGTGCCGTGCGCATGAACGCGGGAGCGATGGGAACCGAGACCTTCGATCAAGTGGTGAGCATCCGCTTCCTGGATACCGATGGCTCGATCAAAGAGAAGTCCATCGAAGAGATCGCGCATCGCTATCGCAGCGTGCCGGAGTTCGAGGAGCGCTACGTGCTCAGTGCGCGGCTGAAAGGCAAGCCCACCGATGTGGCCAGCATTGATGTGGGTCTCGAAGCCTCACGCGTGAAGCGTCGCACTAGCCAGCCGATTGGAGCCAGCGCAGGGTGCGCCTTCAAGAACCCCGAACTCTGCGGCGCGGGCAAGCTCGTCGATGAACTCGGATTGAAAGGCAAACGCGTCGGCGCTGCCGTGGTGAGCGATGTGCACGGGAATTTCATCGTCAACGAAGGCGGCGCAACTGCCCGCGACGTGCTCGACCTCGTGGCGCAGATTCAAGAGATCGCCCTACGCGAACGCGGCGTGACCCTGGAGATGGAGGTCAAGGTCATCGGTGAAGATGCACCCATGAAACTGTAGGTTTCGGCAGTGTAGGTTCGGCGCAGGTTCTCAACCGTGAATAACTTTCCCAGAAAACCCTGTTGTAATAATTTAACACTTGTTGATAATCTGGGTTCTATTCAAGAAGCGATGAGTTCTATCACAGGAAAAAATATTGCCGTGCTCAAGGGTGGTCCTGGGTCCGAACGTCAGGTCTCTTTGAAGACGGCTGAGGGGGTGGCTGAGGCCTTGAGATCACTTGGAGCTGAGGTCGTTGAGGTCGACGTGACAGGGCCTGCATTTGACGTGCCAGAAGATGTCCTGATCGCGATGAACATGATCCATGGGACGTTTGGCGAAGATGGCCAGCTTCAAGCACTGCTGGAGCAGAAGGGCATTCGCTACACGGGCGCTGGCGTGGGAAAGAGTCGCATCGCGTTCGACAAGAATTTGAGCAAGGAGAAGTTCATTGCAGCGGGGGTGCCCACACCGCGTTCGCAGATCTTCAGGCTTGATGGTGGCGACACGCTGAAACTGGACCTACCCGTGGTGGTGAAGCCGCCGCGTGAGGGATCAAGCGTCGGTGTGCACATCTGCCGCACGGCGGAGGAGTTCGCTAAGGCTATCGAGGATGCGAAGAAGTTCGGCAGCGAGACCCTGATCGAGGAGTTCATTGAGGGCAAGGAGTTGACCATCGGCATCCTGGGCGACCAAGTGCTGCCGGTGATTTACATCCTGCCCGTGGAAGGCTTTTACGACATGAACAACAAGTATCCCTGGCTCAACGGCAGCGGGAAGTCGGAGTATGAGTGCCCGGCGCAATTGGATGATGCGACAACAAAGCGTGTGCAAGAGGCCGCCCTGGCTGCGTTTAAAGCGGTGGGGGTGGAGGTCTATGGTCGCGTGGACATCATGCTGCGCGCTCATGATCAGCAGCCCTTTGTGCTAGAAATCAATACGATTCCTGGCATGACAGCGACCAGTCTGCTGCCCAAGGCGGCGGCCGCCGTCGGCATTGCTTACCCTCAGCTTTGCGAACGAATTATTGAACTTTCACTAGCCGCGCGCGGCTAACAAGCTACTCCAGACTCCTTCCATGTTTGGCCTCTTCCGACGAGACAGCAATAAGCGGCGCAAGCAAGGCCGTACCAAACCGGCCAATCGCAAGGTGGCACTGGAGCGGCAACCGCTGGACAAGAAGCCGGTCACGCCCAAGCTGCGCCAGCAGCAACAAGAAGAGCGCCGTCGCAAGGGGCTGAAATGGGTGGTAGGCATGGGGTTAGGCATGTCGTTGATCGCACTCGGCAACACAGCTGTGCAAGAGACGTTGTTCAAGAATCCGCGTTTTTCACTGCGTCAGGTTCATGTCCAGACAGAGGGAATGGTCTCCCCCACAGAGATCATCTACCATACCGGTTTGGTGACGGGCGTGAATCTGCTGACCGTGAACCTGCATGATGTGCGTGCTCGCTTGGAGCAGCAGCCCGCCATCAAGGGGGCAACCGTGCAGCGTGACTTTGACGGTCGCCTGACCGTGTCGGTTTTGCAGCGCCAGCCCATCGCCTGGGTCAAATGCGAGGCGCAGCATTTCATCCCGCGCAGCGTAGGACAAGGTCTGTTAGTTGATGCCGATGGCATCGCTTTTCCTGCAGATACGATTTTGCCCGAGTTTCAATCTCTGCCCGTGATCGCTGATGAGCAATTGAAGCCGATCTTGCTTGGCCAGAAAATCAGCACACCACGCTTCGATGCAGCGATGACACTGCTCAAGATGCTGAAGCAGCGTGAGGCCGAGGGTTCTGAGCGGCTGGTGAGCATCACTACTCCCAATCGCTTCGCCTTGGTGGCGGCCTTTGCTAACGAGTCGGAAGTGACCTTCAGTCACGATGATGTCGAAGCGCAGATGCTGCGCTTCGATCATTTCCTTTCAGAGGCGAGGTCGAAGAAGTGGGCCTTTGAGAAACTGAATCTCGTAGCGGGAATCAATACACCTGTCGTCTTCAAGACTGATACCACTGCCGCGACGCCGTCGGCAATCCTGGTTTCCTCCCCGGCGTCGGTGAAGAAACCTAGTGCTACTAGCGCGAGCAAGTCTTCCAACCGCCAGTCATCGCGAACCTCCCACTGATACCCTTATGGCCAAGAGCACCATTTACGCAGGACTGGAAATCGGCACGCACAAGATATGTGTGGTGGTCGGTGAAGCCAAGCGCGACGGAGCGATCAAGATCCTGGGTGTGGGTCAAGCTCCCTCGCGGGGGGTGCGCAAAGGGGAGATCGTGGACTTCGACAAGGTGCAAACCTGCCTGAACGAAGCTTTGGTGCGTGCTGAGGACCGTAGCGATGTGATGATTCGCAATGTGTTCTTGGGCGTCAGCGGTGCGCATATCGAAAGTCTCAACAATCGCGGCCTGTATCGCCTGCCAGAGGATCAGGGCGAGATCACCGAGGATGATGTGGAGGAGGCCAAAGAGATCGCGCGCAACGTGCCCGTGCCCCAGCAGAATGTGTTTCTGCACAGCATCACTCGGCAATACATCGTTGATGGCCAGGAGGCGGTGCGTCAGCCCATCGGTCGCGAGGCTCGTTCCCTAGAGGCCGATTACCATATCATC
>CAXNNN010000177.1:0-6955 GCA_964203095.1 Verrucomicrobiaceae bacterium
TCTGCATCTCCAAGAATCGAACGGGGTCATCCGACTTACCCAATGCCAACAAGTGATCGGTCTCTAGCAGCGAGTAAGTGCTGCCTTCGAGACGGCTGGAGTTCCAGGTCAGGTCAATGATGAGCCGGTCCAGCACATGCCGCGCATAAGTGCCTGCGGGCATGGCCGCCATATGCTCTGATTGACCGATGCCGTGCAGGTGCTTGCGCAGCGTCTCTGGCAGATACGCTGTTTTGTCCGGCTGATAGGCGTCCAGGAACTCGCGACGATAGCGACACACTTTCCGCAGGGCCTGGGGCTGACGAATGATGTCACGCAGGCGCTTGGACTCTTCGCCAAGTTCTGGCCCTACACTCTGACCAAACTCAGGCACCGCATCCGCACGCTGAGGCGCGGTCATTGGCGGAGAGTCTTCGCATAGCAATGACGGTTCGAGGTGGCGTGGCTGCTCACGAAGCAACGTGGTTCGGCCCGGTTCTGTGAGGTGATATCTGGTAGCGCGCGCTTTCCCGCGCCGTTCAAGCCAGCCAAGTCGCAAGAGTTCATCGAGCCGACGCTGCATGGTTCTGCGCGAACTCTCCTCGCCAACAGACTGCATGAGCATTTCGATGCCCATGCCTCTGGGTTCAGCCGAGATAAATTGTGCCAATTTGTGGTCTTTAATCGTGCCACTCATGGCTCGATTATGGCACGATAACTGTATCGCGTCAAGTTTGGCGTGATTAAGACGCGATATTGACGCGATTATGAGCTACGGCAAAACTTCCTTCAACTCTTCCGCCCAAATAGCATATCCCTTATCGTTTGGATGCAGGTAGTCAGGCATCACGTCTTTGGAAATCGTGCCATCGGGCTGGAGCCACTTGTCGGTGATGTCGAGCAGTGTCACGCCCGGTTTTTCGGCCACAAACTTAAGCCGCTGATTGATGTCCGCCAGCACGGCACGCTTGGGATTGTCGGCCTGCTGACCACGAGGAAAAATGGACATCACGATGACCTTGGCTTTGGGGCACTTCGCCTGCACCCGATCCACAATCATCCCAACGGCCTCGGCGACTTCGGCAGGTGTGTTGTCGCGGGCATAGACGGTGCTGGCGGTGTTGTTGGTGCCGATGTGAATCACCACCGCTTTTGGATCAAGGCCGTCCAGTTCACCGAGCTCGATGCGCTTCAGCACATTCTGTGTGCGATCCCAGCCGAAGCCGAGGTTCAGCACGGGCCGGTCTCCGAAAAGCGCCTTCCAAGAGTTCGGCCCGCGATCGCCCATCTTACCACCATCGGGCTGGCCACCCCAGAAATGCGTGATGCTGTCGCCGATCAGCACGATCTCGGGCTTCAGCGTGTCCTTGACCGCCATCGCTGCCTCATGCCGCTCTTCCCAACCATAGCCATCATTTTCGATCTTGCCGACAGGCACGACGGCTGTGTTCACCTGCTTGGACCAGGACGAAGCAGTCTCGATCACCCGTGCGACACGCTCCGCTAGGTGCTCATATCCAGGCGACCCGAAATGCACATCATTGGCGTTCTGATACTTCGCCAAGTCCGGCTTCATCCACGCATACAGGTCATCAACGATGCACCCATTCTCCCGCATCACGCGGGCAGCGATGGCATTGCGCGCCACCAAGTCCGCATCAGTGGCATCCTTCATGCCTCCCTCAGTAACAGGTGTGGTGCTGGCCCAAATCACCAGAGCACCGGTCGCTTTCAACTGGGTGACAATGCTCGTGAGTCGCTGCTTGTAGTCTTCAATCGGCGTCTTCCGATCATGGATGCCGAAATTGAAGTGAATGATGTCCCATTTGCCGTTGCCCAGCCAAATGGGCAGCTTTTTCAAACCATTCGCCGTGGGGCCGCAGTTCTCCGGGGCACGATGCACGTTCGCCTTGCCAGCTAAGGCCTTGCGCAGCGGAAGTGTGTAGCCACGTGAGATGGAATCGCCAATGATCAGCACGCGCGGCAGCTTCTGATCATCCTGCACATAATCCCAGGCGCTGATCACGCCCTTCACCTTTTCCTGCTTGTAGAGCGGCAGGTAGAACGAGCCAAGGTTCTGCTCCAGCACCGTGATCCACGCCTGCTCTTCGGACGGACGCGTGGCTTTCCACTGCGCAAATTTATCGTCCGTTACTTTGGCAGCCGCCGCCTTCTTTTCGGCCAGTTCCTTGGCGTTGGTGGGTTCCACCGCATGCAGCGGCAGGACGAGGACGAAGAAGAGAAGCCAGTGTTTCATGCGAAGATGGATACGACTTTGGCGGCCACCGCCTTACCAAGCGAGGCGTGAACTTCGGCATCCAAATGCACGCCATCAGTTTGGCTCGGCACCGTGTGTTCCTGACTGTTGAGGTAATGAACGCCATGCTGCTTGGCCACGGCCTCATAATACTTCGGCAGCTGCAACGAGCGCTCACGGCCATCCACGATGCGGGCTTTGATGTCTGGCAAGTGATCCAGGTTGGCAATCGCAGGCGGGCACACCAGCAGCACTTGCGGAGCCTTGCCAGCGGGCGAGGCCTCGCTTTGCAGGATCATCTTCACCAGCAGGCTGGCACCGAGAGCGATGTCTTGCGGCACCAAGTTGAACATCGTCTTCAAATCATTGGAGCCCAGCATCATCACCACCAAGTCGATGGGCTTGTGCGATTCCAGGATCACCGGCAGCACGTGACGCCCATTGCGCGGGGCGTGGGCTATTGGGTCGTCATGCACGGTGGTGCGACCATTTTGACCTTCTTCGATCACGCGAAAATCAGCGCCCAGTTCCTTCGCCAGCACGCCAGTCCAGCGCACGTCCGGCGCGTAGCGAATGGGGAAAGGAGCACTCGCCGTCGCCTTCGGGTCATAGCCCCAGGTGTTGGAATCGCCAAAGCAAAGAATGGTCTGCATTCGCTATCTTTGGCGTCAGCCAGCGCTTAGCGCAACCCGACAGCGATGCCTTGCACTTCTTCCATCACGGCTTCCAGCAATGGCGTCAGCTTGCCCATCCATAGCGCGGCGTAGGGCAGGTCGGGGAAGCCTTCCAGCGGCACCAGCCGCGTGCCCTTCGGCAGCGCACGATCATTTAGCACCGGCACCAAGCCAACGCCAAAACCTTCAGCCACGTAGTGATGCACGAGATCGAGCGAGTTCAGCTCCAGCGACGGAAACCACTCGATCTTCCTTCGTTGCAACTCCTGCTGAAACTGCAAGCACTGCGGGTCGTAGCTCGGCACCGTGATCAGCGGCAGCTCTATGCGATCCATCTTCCACAGCTGCTCCGCCTTCTTGATCAGACTGCTCTCGGCCACCAACAGCGCCATGTCCAACCGCACCAACTCCTGCACGCGAATGCCCGCCGCCGTTTTCCCATGCACTGCGGTGAAGGCAATGTCGATGTCCTGCGCCAGCAGCAGCGCTTCCAGTTCTTCCTGCCGCCCGCTGATCAAGCTGAACTCCAGCGCCTTGTGCCGCTTGCCCATGCGCTTCAAAAGCGTGGGCAGGTAGTATTGCTGGATCGCTTCCGGCGCGCCGATGCGCACTCGCACCTCACGCCCACCGCGCAGCTTTTCCTCGACCTGTGGCAAGCCTTTGAAGAACGGCTCGATATGCGCGAACAGGTCACGACCCGACTGCGTCAGCTCAAACGGCCGCCGATGAAACAAGGTCACGCCAAGGCTATCTTCCAACTGGATCAACTGCGCGCTGATCGCCGGCTGCTGAATGCCGTATGGAATGTGTCGCGCCGCCGCGCTGACACCACGATGCTTCGCCACGTAGTAGAACAGCTCCAGATGATGAACATTCATGGAGCACGAGCTTGGCAGATCACTCAATACTTCGCCAGCACCTCAGCCACGTTTTCCGTGCTGAGCTTCTCGTGCAAATCGTCTTCGACTAGGCAAACCGGCGCGGTCCCACAGCTGGCGAGGCACTCGACGAACTCGATGCTGAACTTGCCGTCGTCGCTCTTCGCGATCGGGTGGTGGTGCGAGGCGTGGCTGCGGTCGATGTTCGCCACTTCGCAGAACTTGTTCAGCACTTCATGGCTACCCGCCATGGCACAGGCCAGGGTGCGGCAGACGCGGATGTGAACCTTACCGGGAGCTTCCTGACGGAAACCTGGGTAAAAGGTCACGACTTCCAGCACTTGGATCGGCTCCAGGCCCAGCTTTTCAGCGGTCCAGGTCACGGCTTCTTCACTGATGAAACGGAAGTGCTCTTGTAGCAGATGCAGCACGGGGAGCACTGCACTGCGCTTCGACACCGGGTAGTGGGTGATCGCTTCGTCAATGCGGGCGGCGAGTTCGGCTGGGATGTGCATGGGCGGTGGAGTATCCTTTCCCACTTCAGCGCGGCAAGGCGATTTTGTGAAAAATTTCACAAGCTCCGTTTCAAGCCGCTACCACGATCCCATTTGACGATAGCCAAAGGCCCGCTGACAGGCACGGCCCATGCGCAAGCCCGCCCTCAGTTTCATCTTCATCACGCTCGTTCTCGACATCCTGGGCATCGGCTTGATCGTGCCGGTGCTGCCTGACTTGGTGAAGCACTTCCAGGGGGGCGACATCGCGGATGCCTCGCACACCTACGGCCTGCTTGCCTCCGTCTATGCGCTCATGCAGTTCGTCTTCGCGCCCATCCTGGGCAGCCTGTCGGACAAGTATGGCCGCCGTCCGGTGATCTTGATCTCGCTGCTGGGCTCTGGCTTGGACTACCTGCTGCTGGCCTTTGCTCCGAACCTCGCCTGGTTCTTCGTGGGGCGAGTGATCGCAGGCATCACGGGCGCGAACTTTTCAGCGGCCACGGCTTACATTGCCGACATCAGCCCGCCGGAGAAGCGCGCGGCAAACTTCGGCTTGGTCGGGGCCGCGTTTGGCCTCGGCTTCATCATTGGCCCCGCGCTCGGTGGGGTGCTGGGCAGCATCGACATGCGCCTGCCATTCATCGTCTCGGGCGTACTGACGCTGATCAACTGGCTCTACGGCTGGTTCGTGCTGCCGGAATCGCTCGGCAAAGAGCACCGCCGTGAGTTTAGCTGGGCCAAGGCAAATCCCGTGGGCGCGCTCATTGATCTCGCACGCCATCCGATGCTGCTCGGTCTGGCCAGCGCTTACTTCCTGCTCTGCGTCGCGCATCAGGTTTATCCCAGCACCTGGGTGCTCTACACCGGCCATCGCTACGGCTGGAGCGAGCTGGATACGGGGCTGTCCCTCGCCGCCGTCGGCTTCTGCGCCGCGCTGGTGCAAGGCGGTCTCACGCGAAAAATCATGCCGATCCTCGGCGAAGGGAAAGCCATCATGCTCGGCGTAGCCATCGCGGTCGTGTCGTTCACCGGCTACGGCTTGGCCACGCAGGGCTGGATGATCTATCCGCTGGTCGTCTTCGGCAGCATCGCGGGCATCACCACCCCGGCGGTGCAATCCCTGATCTCGCGCGGCGTCGGAGCCGATGAGCAGGGCGGCGTGCAAGGCTCGCTCACCAGCCTGAACAGCGTGGCCGGCATTGTGGGGCCATCTATCGCGACCACACTCTTCGGCCACTTCGCCAGCACCACCCCAGCCGTGCCCGGTGCCGCCTTCTTCCTCGGTGCGTTATTGAACCTGCTCGCCCTGGGCGTGGCCTTTCGGTCGCTGAGGAAAAGTTGATAGTCTTTAGTTGATGGTTGATCGAACGGACTGTCGCCACGCACCGCGAACCATTCAGTCCATCAACGATCAACTCTCATCTATCAACTCCTAGTCCCGCAGCGCTACTGCCGGGTCCACACGAGCAGCGAAGAACGCCGGCAAGAAGGCTGCCAGCAAGCACAGCACCACGGACACAGAGCAGATAATGACCACGTCTTGTGTCTGCGTGTAAGCCGGAATCTCAGCGAGGAAGTAGATGTCCTTGGGGAAGATCTGAACGTTGAAGTATGTCGACAGCCCGTCGCGAATCGCATTCCGGTAATGGAGAAAAATCGTGCCGCTGATGTAGCCCAGCACCGTGCCCAGCAGCGCCACCACGGAAGCCTGGGTCATGAACACCCCGACGATCTGCGACACGCGCGCACCCAGTGCGGTGAGGATGCCGATCTCGCGCCGCTTCTGCACCGTCACGGTCAGAGTCGTCGTCGCCACGGAGAACGCCGCGACCAGGATCACAAACGACAGCACGAACCACATCATGACGCGCTCATTTTGAATCGCCGCCAGACGCGAGCCATGGCGATCCATCCAGGTATTCGTGCCCCAGTCCGGCGGCAGCGAGCCACTGTCGATCAGCTGCTGAGCGAAGCTTCGCGCCGCATGAGCGTCCTTTAGCTCAATACCAATGCCGTGCACGCGGCCCTTCAGGCTGAACAACTCCTGCGCGATGTGCAGTGGCAGGTAGCAGCGGCCCCAGGTGGCGTCGCTGCGCAGGATGCCGACCACCGTGAGATCTTGCGGAAGGATCAGCTTGCCGACCTGATCGAACGCTTCGGCCTTCTCCTTCTCGCTCTTGCCCTCGCCCGCCTCACGCACCTTGGCGACCAGTTGCTGCATGTTGGAAGTCGCCCACACCGTCACCTTGTCGCCAATGCGGATGCCCAATTGCCCTGCGACCTGATCGTTGATGACGATGTTGTCACCTTCCATGTCCAGGCTGCCCTCGGGCTCACCTTTTACTGGGCGCACGAGGTGCTTGCTCAGCTTCGCCACCATGCTCTCGGCCCCGCTGTCCGGCAGGCCATAGACCTCCACGCCCGTGGGTTCAGAGTTGTGCTCCAGGAAAACCATGCCTGCGGCAAAAGGGGCGGCACTGGTCACGCCCGGCAGCTTCTGCACCTGCGGCAACACCTTCTGCCAACGCGAGTTCTCGTCTTGCTCCATGCCTTCCATCGGCGCGTCCTGCACCAGCAGCACATGCGGCTCGAACCCGATGAGCAGTTGCTTGAAGTCCTGCTCGAACCCTTTCATGACCGAGATCACCACGATCAGCACGGCCACGCCCA
>CAXNNN010000178.1:0-6943 GCA_964203095.1 Verrucomicrobiaceae bacterium
GGTGAAGGACAGTGAGGACCTGCGCTTTAACTTGAATGATACGATCACGTTGGAGGCCTGGGTGAAGGTGCGCTCGCTGAAGGATGGCGCTGCGCCTTACATCATCGGAAAGGGGCGGAATGGCACCAAGGAGTTTGGCGATAAGAACCAAAATTATTCCATGCGCCTGAAGGGTGAGGAGGGCCAAGCCTTGGTCGGATTCTTATTCGCCAGTGCCGATATGTCAGGATCGAAGGGCGATTGGCATCGCTGGTGGTCGAAGGATGGGTTTACCGTAAGCAGCGGTGGCTGGCATCATGTGGCGGTCAGCTACACCTATGGCAAGCCGAAGTCGGTCAAAGGCTTCATCGACGGGCGCGAAGTCGAAGGTGTGTGGGACATGGGCGGTGCGACCGATCGCGGCCCGGTCACCGATGGCGACTCGGTCGTTATAGGCACTGGCTCGACCCGAGCATCGACGCATTCACTCGATGGCTGGCTGGATGACGTGGCGATCTATCGAGGCCCGGTGGATGGCGAGGCCATGAAGGCACGGTTTGCCTTTGTCCCGCCGCCTCCACCTGTGGATCGCAAGCAACTGAAGCCCGGCACCGTGCTGGTTCAACTTTGCGAGGAAGGCATTCCTGAAGCCAATGCGTGGCCCGTGGATCAGCCGCGCGTCACGGAGAATTACAGCGAGGAGATGTTTGGCTTCGTCGATCTGCCACAAAAGTATGTCGATACGGGGGTGCGGGGCGAGCGTGCGATTCCGCTGCTCATGCGTGCGGCTGCCTTGGTGACGCTGCCCAAGGGGCAGCATCGCTTGCTGCTGCGTGGCCGGGGTGCCTGCCGACTCTACGTCGATAACAAATCCGTGCTGACCACCTCCTTTCCAGTGCCAGACTCTGATGGGCATCACCACGTAGCCGAGCAAGAAGGCTACTTGAACCTGGGGCCTGATTTTCGCTTTCTTCCGCCAGGCAATCGCGAGGCGACCTGTGAGGTCGAAGGCACAGGCAAACCCCAATTGTTTGTCATGGAGACCATGGTCGGCAGCTTGACCGGCAAAAGTAAGCGCCGTCCAGAATTGGGCGAGACCCTGTTAGCTTGGTCGAAGGAAGGCACTGAAACCTGGGCCTTGCTCTCGCCCAGCAAGAAGACGGTGAATTACAACGATGCGGGCTGGACCGCCTACGAGAGCGAACGCCGCGATCACTACGCTCAACTCAATGCGAAGACCCGTGCAGCCATGCGTGTGAAGCAGGATGACTATTGGCAGTGGCGTCGTGAAGCCGCAAAGACGTGGCTGGCAAAAGCCGAGGCTGTGGCGGTTCCTACCTTGCCCAAAGGATTCCCCGCGAACAACGAGATCGACCACTTCATCGCGGACAAGATCACGAAAGTCTCCGAGCAAAACGATGCCTCCCATCGTGGCACTGTGGATTTCTTCAAGAACGTGCAGCCGATCTTGGAAGCCAAGTGCGTGGAGTGCCATCGTGGCGGCAAGGCGAAAGGCGGATTGCACTTGGCCTCGCTGGCGGATGCGATCAAAGGCGGCGAGTCTGATGGTGCCGCGATCACCCCTGGCCAGCCCGATCATAGCTCTCTGATTGCCCGTGTGACGAGCGATGACGAAGACGCCATCATGCCGCCCAAGGGCAAGCCTTTGAATGCGCAGGAGATCCAGACCCTCACGACTTGGATTCGCGAAGGGGCCAGCTGGCCGGAGATCAAGGCGGACCACCTGACTGTGACGAGCTTGGCCGACGACTTGGCGTTCTTGCGGCGCGTCACCTTGGACACCGTCGGTGTGGTGCCCACGCTTGAGGAGATTCAAGCCTTCCAGAAGAATCCAGATCGCAAGGCGACCATCGAGCGACTGCTCAAAGACCCGCGCTGGGCAGACAACTGGATGGGCTACTGGCAGGACGTGTTGGCAGAGAATCCCAACATTCTGAACCCCACCCTAAACAACACCGGACCGTTTCGCTGGTGGATCTACGAATCGCTACAAGACAACAAGCCCATGGATTTGTTCGTCACGGAACTGCTGCGCATGAAAGGCAGCGAGCGCTTGGGCGGGCCTGCGGGCTTTGGTGTAGCCTCGCAGAATGATGTGCCCATGGCGGCCAAGGGCACCATTGTGAGCACCGCCTTCCTGGGCGTGGAAATGAAGTGCGCACGTTGCCACGACTCACCCTCCCACAAGTCCCTGCAGGAAGATTTGTTCAGCCTCGCCGCCATGCTTGGCACCAAGGAATTGGAAGTGCCCACTACCAGCAGTGTGCCCATGGACAAGATCCACGAGGCGGGTCGCAAGCCCCTCATCCAAGTGACGCTGAAGCCGGGTTCCAAGGTCGCGCCGAAGTGGCCGTTTGCCGAATTCTGTGATGAGGCTGCTGCAAGCTTGGCTCAGGACAAGACCGATACCAGGGACAAGCTGGCCGCCTTGATCACGGCACCGCAAAACGAGCGCTTCGCCCAAGTCATCTCTAACCGTGTCTGGGCCCGCCTCATGGGCCGAGGCATCGTTGAGCCAGTTGAAGATTGGGAGAAAGGCAAGCCCTCTCACCCTGAGCTGCTCACCTGGCTAGCACGCGAGTTCGTTCGCGGAGGGTATGACATGAAGAACTTGGCGCGCCTGATTTTGAACAGTCAAGCTTACCAGCGCGCGACTGATCCGGTGCTGCGTGGCACGAGCCCGCTCTTCACTTCTCCTGCGCCTCGCCGTCTCGCGGCTGAGCAGATCGTGGATTCACTGTTCACGGCCACCAGCAAGCCCTTCAAAACCGAGGAGGTCAGCTTGGACATCGACAATCAGCGCGACATGAAAAACGCGATCAGCCTGGGGCACCCGCATCGCAGTTGGATGCTGACCAGCACCAGCAACGAGCGCGACCGTCCAAGCCTTGCCCTTCCTCGCATTCAGGCGGTGGTAGATGTGCTTAGCGCGTTTGGCTGGCGCGGCTCGCGTCAGGACCCAATTAGCAAGCGAGACACAGACCCGAATGTGTTGCAGCCAGCGATTCTTTCTAATGGCACCGTGGGTGTCTGGCTCACGCGCTTGAGCGATGATCATGGGGTGACTCAGCTCGCGCTGCGAAAGCAGTCTCTGGACAGTATGATCGACCAACTCTTCCTCAAGCTGCTGACGCGCAAGCCCTCGGCAGAGGAGAAGCAGCTCTACACCCAGCACCTCGCCGCCGGGTTTGACACTCGCATCGCGGATCAAATGTCCAGCCCGCAGCCAACCACTCGGCTGCGCGAGAAGTATGTGTCCTGGTCCAACCACCTGGACCCGGAAGCCACCCTGGTCCGCCAGGAGCAGGAGGCCGCCGCCCGTCGCGGAGACGCGCCTACGGAGAAGCTAAATGCCGCCTGGCGTGGCCGCCTTGAAGACGTGCTCTGGGCCATTCTGAACGCGCCCGAGTGGGCATTCACACCTTAAACGTATCCAACTGAACCCTGACTTTTCATCGACCTCTTATGAAACGCCGCACCTTCCTCACCCAGGCCACCGCCCTTGGCGCATCGCCACTGCTTGCCAACACCTCACCCGTCCACATGCCGAAGGGCAAGGCTGAGCATTGCATCTTCATCTGGCTCGGCGGAGGCATGTCCCAGATCGATACCTTTGACCCGAAGAAACAAGGCAATGGCAAGGGCGCGCCGAAGCTCGCGGGGTCCATGTATAAGGCCATCGAAACGACCGTTCCCGGCGTGCAGGTGTGCGAGCATCTGAGCAACACGGCGAAGGTCATGGAAGACGTGACCGTCATGCGCACGGTGAATCACAAGGTCATCGACGAGCACGCTTTCGCCACGAACATCGTGCACACGGGGCGCATGATTTCCGGCAATACCATCTACCCGAGCATCGGCTCGATCATCGCGCACGAGCGCGGCGCGGCTAGCAGCGAGGTGCCTGCCTACATGCTGATCGGCTATCCGAATGTGAGTCGTGGTCCTGGTTTCCTGGGCGCGAAGTCGGGCTATGTTTACCTCACCGACACCAACACGGGCCCCTCGGGATTCACCCGGCCGTCGTTCGTGGACACCGAGCGTGCGAGCGTGCGGCAGCAGTTGTTGAAGCCTCTGGCTTCGCGCGTGCCCCAGGACAGCGCGGTTGGGGATTACATGGTGGCCCAGGCAGAAGCCCTGCGTCTTGCAGGACCGAATTTCATGCGCCACTTTAACTTGAAGGAAGAGTCCGCCGTCCTGCGCAATGACTACGGTGGCGAGTTCGGTCAGCGTTGCCTGTTGGCACGTCGGTTGGTGCAGGCGGGTGTGCGCTTCATTGAAGTCTCGCACAATCTGAACTTCATCAACGGCACTGGCTGGGACATTCACAACGAAGGTTCCGCCAACCAGCACGTCTTGATTCAGGAGCTAGACAAGGCACTGGCCGCATTGATTCGAGATCTCAAGCAGCAGAAGCTTCTCGATAAGACTTTGGTCGTGGTCGGCACCGAGTTTGGCCGCCCGCCAGAGTTCGATGGCCGTGGTGGCCGTGGACATCAAGGCACGGCGTTCAGCATGGTGCTGGCAGGTGGAGGCTTGAAGCATTGCGGTGCCTATGGCATGACGGATGAGTTGGCCAAGAAGCCTGCGGAAAATGCGGTTCCGCTGGTTGACTTCCATGCCACGATTCATGCGGCGATGGGCATTGATCCGACGAAGGAACTCATGGACGGCTCTCGTCCCGTGCCCATCACGGACGGCGGCAAGCCAGTGATGGCGCTCTTTGCCTAGAGATTGACTCTCGTCTCTGGAATACGGCGCTGCCGCGACCGCATTCCAGAGAGACAGGAGTTGTGTGACGACAATGCCTACGCTTTTCCAAGGAGCGCGATTGTTGTTCGTCATGCGTTCGGGTATAAGCTCACGAACACATGAAGACTTTCTATTCACCTGTGGTCATCGCCTTGGCGGTATGGCTGTCGATTGTCGCAGTTACACGCGGCGCGTCGCCTGATGAAGCGCTGGCAGCAGCCAACAAGCTGGCCACGCAAGGCAACTACCGTGAGGCTGCGGATGCCTTCAAGGTGTTGCTTAATTCCAAGGACGCTAGCGGTGAGATCCTCGCCAAAGCTCTCGCTGAAGTGGTGCCTGTGCTGAACAACTTGGGCGAGGCAGCCGAGGCAGAGACGGTGCTGGAAGACGCGGCCAAGGCACACGCGAATCACTGGCAAGTGCTCGCCACAGCTGGCAATGCCTTGATGAGCAGCCTGCCGCATCAAGGTCAGATCGTGGATGGTAAGTTCCAGCGTGGAGGCCGCCGGAGCGATGCGCCCTGGTCATGGTCGATGGAGCGGGATCGCGTGCGGGGCTTGCAACTGCTACTCGCCGCGCGTGCAGCGTTGCCGAAGGACGCACCCGTCGCCGAGCGCAGCAAGTTCCTCCAGCAACTGGTCTATGCGTGGCGTGGTGACAATGCGGCCTGGAAGCTGCAAGCTCTGACCGAACTACAAACTCTGCCCGAACCCAGTCGTGACTATCCGGGGCGTGAGTCGCTCGGCTATCCAGTGGATGCCGCGGGCGAACCTGTCTTCTTCGCGGTGCCAGCAAGCTATGAAGCCGCCAAGAGCGATGGCGAGCGGCTGCGGTTGGCCTTCCAAGAATGGAGCGCGGTGGACAACGAATCGGCGATGACGGCCCGTTACTTCTGGGCTGATCTTGTTCGCGGTTGGCTGGGAGTTCAGACCCTCGCGGGTATGATCAAACCTAGCCTATATGAGGAAGGCGAAGGCCAGCAGCGCAGCAGCATCGCCACGCTGCACACGCTAACAGAGGATGAAACGATAGCGCAGCTCGCGACAGGGCCGAAGCGCTTCAAGCTGCCGGAGGACTACCAATTCATGCGTCTGCTGCGTGGAACGGTGTCGAACAGGAATGCGGCGAATGAGTTGATCGACGAGTTGCTGAATCGTCGGCAGTTCGACAAGGCCGTGGATCTGATCAACGAACTGCTGCCCACGTTTGAGGACAAGGTCTTGCGTGGTGCGTTGAATCAGAAGCTCACCCAGATCACGGGCAACTGGGGCCGCATCGAGCCGATGAGCGCGCAGCCTGCGGGCACCAAGGCCAAGCTTTCGCTGGTGTTTCGCAATGCAACGAAGGTCGAGCTTGTCGCGCGTCGGGTCGATGTAGCGAAGCTGCTGGCGGACACGCAGGCTTATCTGAAAACGAAGCCACAGGATCGCGATTGGCAGCGGGCGAATGTGGAGTCTGTGGGCCAGCGATTGATCGCGGCTAGCGGCGACAAGTATCTGAGCAAGCCTGTCGCGGAGTGGTCGCAGGACTTGCAACCGGCACCGAAGCATTGGGACAAGCGCACAAGCATTGAGACACCCTTGAGCGACGCCGGGGCCTATCTCATTGAGGCGACGTTCGCGGGCAAGAACCCGACACGCGCCTTGCTCTGGCTAAACGGCATCACACTGGTGCAGACGAAGCAGGCCGAGGGCATGCATTACTTCCTGTGCGATGCGGTGACCGGTGCGCCCATCCCGGAGGCGAAGGTGTCCTTCTTTGGCTACAAGACCGAGTGGCGGAATGAGTTTATCGTGGGTCGGAAGCAGTTCCAGGCTTACACCTTCAATGAGTTCACGCGCACCACCGATGCGAATGGCGTGGTGAAGACGAGTCAGGGCAAAATGGATGACTACCAGTGGCTGGTGAAGGCGACCGATGTGGCGGGGAGGCTCGCGTATTCACGCTTTGAGAACTTGTGGTTCAGTGGGCGCGACGAGGATCGCTTTGAAAACTCGCGCATCTACACCATCACGGATCGCCCGGTGTATCGGCCTGCGCAGGAGGTAAAGTGGAAGCTCTGGGCGCGCGCGGCGGGCTATGATCCGAAGCTGAAGACGAATGCCTTTGCCGGGGACAGTTGCGTGGTGACGATCACCGATCCCAAGGGCGAGAAGGTGCATGAGAAGACCTACAAGGCCGATGATTGGGG
>CAXNNN010000179.1:0-6929 GCA_964203095.1 Verrucomicrobiaceae bacterium
GTCTTCAGCATGGACTCACGCACACGGGGCCAGCCCTCGCCGGGCGAGGTGTAGTTCGGCAGTTGCACCCACGCGAAGGGCACTTCGTCATTCCACAGCGTGCGCCAGCTCGTGACGAGTTGCGTGAGCTGCTTGTGGTAGAGGCCGGGGTTGCCAGCGTTGCCTTCGCCTTGATACCACAGCATGCCACGCAGGGTGTAGGGCACGAGGTTGACGACTTTGCCATTGAAGAGGCCGGAGGGGCCGCCTTTGAGCTTCCACATCGCGAGCGGGTCCTTCGGTGGCGGGGTGACCAACGGGGTGCCATTGGCCTTGGCTTTCTCAGAAGCGGCTTTCCAGATGGCGAGCTGCTTTTGATGCAAAGCGGGTGCCTGCGCCGGATCGAACTTCCGGTGTGCTTCCAAGCGCGTATCGTAGTTCGCCTTCGTGTCGGGATCGGAGGACTGCACCTCGGCGGCGACCCAGGATTCGATCGCCGTGCCGCCCACCGATGTGTTGATGAGGCCGACAGGCACGCCGACTTCACGGTGAATCTCGCGACCAAAGAAATACAGCGCCGCCGAGAAGCCGCCGACGGTGTCCGGTGTGCATGTTTGCCATGCGCCTTTGCCCTCGGCCTGCGGCTTCTCGGACGGGCCAGAGCTTTCGCGGTAATGACGAATCAGCGGATACTTCGCCGCCGCCTTTTCCTTATCGAAGTGGTAACAACCCGCGACCGTCATCGCCATGTTTGACTGCCCCGAGCCGAGCCACACCTCGCCCACGAGCACATCCTTCACTTCGAGCTTGTGCCCGTCCTCCCCCGTGACGACGAGCGTGCGAGATTCTTCACTCGCTGTGAGCGCATCCAGCTTGAGCGACCACTTGCCATCCGTGCCCGCCGTAGCGGACTTGGACTGACCCGCAAAGGAAACCGTCACGCTCTCCCTCTCATCCGCCCAGCCCCAGACGGCAACCGGTTTCTCACGCTGAAGCACCATGTGGTCGGAGAGCGCCGACGCGAGACGGAAGTCGGCCGCAGAAAGAGACGAGCAGCCTAGAGTGATGAACGCGAGGAGGGTAGTGAGGTAGGAGTGTTTCATGAGTTTTCTTTTCAGTGGGGTTTATTGATTTCGCCATCGCGCTGAAACGCCTGCCAATCTTTCGCATAGTCGGCATTCAAAAGCCAAGAAGCGGTGGATTTGTCGCTGGGGAAAGCGTTGAAGGGCGTGGTGAGGAGCTTTTGGTAGCCGCCGGGTTTCGTCTGCCAGTTTTGGCCGAGGTGACCGCTTTCGAGCGTGAGAGGGCGGAGCTTCACGGGACCGGTTTTGGCATCGGTATCGGTTGGGACGCGGGCGGTGAAGGTGTGGCGCAGAAAGCTGAACACAATCGGCCAGGTCTTCTCGCCGGGGCCGTGGCCGGTCTTGGGCTCGACGGCGATGTTCCAGAGGGCGTGATGGTTTTTTCGCAGGGTGGGCACCACGGCGAGGTTTTCCTCTTTCGAGGGTCGCGCGAGGAAGGGATCGTCCTCGCCGAAGATGACGAGGCCGGGGACTTGTGCGGCTCCGGGCTGATAAACCTGAAACGTCGTGCCTGGACGCATCGAAACCCAGCCCCAGACGCGATCCGGCACATACGATGTGAAAATGGCGGAGAAGCCGGTGCCGTTCGAGTGGCCGTAGAGAAAGAGCGGCGTGTGCTGTAGCTCGGGATGGCCGCTTTTTTCGCCGAACTGCCGCAAGTGCTCAAAAAGCAGGCTTTGAGGCCAGAAGCCGCGTTGCATCGGATTGCCGGTGAATTTGAACAACGCGAGACCCAGCTCCTGCGCGAGCGCACGCAGGTCGGCACGCTTGAAGAGACCTTCGCCGCTGCCGTGGCCGGACATGACGACGATGCCGCGAGCCGTTTGGAGGTCTTTCGGCAACCAAAAATCGAAACGCACCTCCTCGCGCCGGCCCTCGCCTTTTTGCTTCACGGCCTCGCGCCACTGCGCCTCACTCACTTTCCAGTCCCAGTTGCGGCTCACGATCTGCTGCGGATCGGGCGTGCCCCACTTCGCTTCATCGAGCACGCCGTTCCAGCTCCTCATGTCCTTCGTTTGCACGTTCGCACTCACCCAGCCGAGGCTGTGACATTCGGGAAGCTGCGCAAAATCACTCCACTCCTTGCCGTCGTTCGTCGGGCGAGGCTCGGTCCATTGCCTGGCGAGCCACGGCAGCACTTTCTCCGCCCACTTCGCGCCATGAACTCGCAAGCCCTCGCCTCTCAAGTGAACGCCTTTGCCATCGCGCTCGCGCAGCTTGCCTTTCAGCGCATCGGAGTCGGGGCCTTCGAATGCGAGGCCGTCGCGCCACAGAGAGGCCTGCGCGGCACGGATGTCGTCGCTGCCTTCATCGCCTGGCACATGATAACTCGCCTGCGCCACAAACCACGGCGCGCTCCAACTGATGTCGCGTCGTGAGTCGCGGATAACTTTCTCCAAGCACTCGCGGTAAAGCTTTCCCGACAGCGTGCGCGTCGTGTCCTTCTGATTCGCATCGCTCTCGCCCTGATGCCAGAGCACCGCGCGGAAGCCCTGCGGGCCCACGGACTTCATCCGCGCGATGAAAGCCTCATACGCCGCGCCTTTACTGGCCCATAGCCCATTCGGCAGCTGCTCCACGCGACTCACCAGCGTAGGCGGATTCGGAAACGTCGCGCCTTTCGGCAACCAATCGCGCACACTCGTCGCACCGATGCCGCACGCGAGGATGCCGACGGGCACGTTTTCCTTCGCCACCACCGCATCCGCGAAAGCCGGCACCAAACTGCCGCCACCCCCGCTCGCCCCCGGCTGCGGATCATCCGCGATGCGCCACGCCTTGCCATCAAACGACGCCACGCGCTGCGTCTTCGTCGTCTGCTTTTCCTCGCCATGATTCGCCGAGTTCGACTGTCCTGCGATCACAAAAACCTCGCCAATGCCCACATGCGCCACGCTGCCGAGCGCAAGCTGCTTCCCACCCTGCGAAACCCGCACCTCCAACCGCCACCAACCACCCGCTGGCAGCTCGAAAGTGCCCGACAGCTTCTTACCCGAAACCGAGCCCCCTACACGCTGCCACGAGGTTTGATCCTTCTCACCCACCACACGCGCTTCCAACGCAACATCAGGCAGAGACACCACCTCCGACAACTCTCCCGCGATGCGTAGCAACCCTTTCCCCGGACTGCTGCGTTGCACGACTTGGTAGTCGAGCGGCGAGGTAAGAGTCAGATGCGCGGCGTGCAGTGCGCCGTCTGTGACGAGCAGAAGGCTGAGCGTGTAGAACGCAACAGCAAGAGAAGAACGGGGTGGAAACATGCGCACAGTCTTACGCTGTTGCACGGGCCTGCCTTCCGAGCGCACTAGCTTCACAAAATGATGTCCTTGATGACATGCCCATGCACATCGGTAAGGCGGCGCTGGATGCCGTTGTGGTAGTAACTGAGTTTTTGGTGATCAAGACCGAGCAGGTGGAGCGCGGTGGCGTGGAGATCGTAGCAGTAGGACGGGTTTTCCGCCGCTTTGAAGCCGAGGTCATCCGTGGTACCATAGGCGGTGCCGCCCTGAATCCCGCCGCCCGCCATCCAGGCGGTGAAGGCTCCGGGATTATGATCGCGGCCTTTGCCAGCGCCTTGCGCGGCGGGCTGGCGACCAAACTCGGTGGTGCAGATGACGAGGGTGCTCTCCAACAGGCCGCGTATTTTCAGATCGGTGAGCAGCGCGGCGGCTCCACTATCGAGTACGGGACCCCAGTAGCCGTGATCGCGCACGAGGTCCTCGTGGCTGTCCCAGTTCGGCCGAATCTTCTTCGCGGTGGTGTTTTCGGCACCGCAAAAGATTTGCACGAAGCGAGTGCCACGCTCGACGAGCCGACGCGCGAGCAGGCATTGCCGACCAAAAGGGCCGATGTTCTCGTCGTCGAGTTGGTAGAGCTTTTTCGTCGCCTCGGTCTCACCGTTCACATCCGTGGCTTCGGGGGCGCTGAGCTGTAAACGGGCCGCGAGCTCGTAAGCCGCGATGCGGGCCTCCAGCTCGCTGTTTTCGCGTCGCTCGCCGACGTGCGTGCGATTGAGCATCTGGAGAAAGTCGCGGCTCTTTTGCTCGGAACCGTCGATGTAGCCCTTGGGCGGGAAAAGATCGGCGATGGGCGGCTTTTCGGCATCGGTCGTGAGGACGGTGCCTTGATGGATCGCGGGCAAAAAGCCCGCGCCCCAATTCAGCACGCCACCGGGTGGCAAGCCGCGCGGATCAGGCAGCACGACAAAGGACGGCAAGTCATCGCTGAGGCTGCCGAGACCGTAAGTGACCCACGCGCCCATCGTGGGAAAGCCGGGCAGGATGAAACCGCTATTCGCCATGAACATCGCGGGGCCATGCAGCGCGGTCTTGCTCTGCATGGAGTGAATGAATGCCATGTCATCGACCTTCGCGGCGAGCTTGGGAAAGAGATCGCTCATCCAGCGACCGCACTCGCCGTGCTGGCGAAACTTCCACCACGATTGCTGGCAGTTGCCCGGCTTCGATGCGAAGAACGTCAGCTTGCCATCGGGATCGAAAGGCTTGCCTTGGCGCTTCTCCAGATCCGGTTTGTAGTCCCAGGTATCGATATGCGAAAGACCTCCAGGACAGAAGATCTGGATCACGGCTTTCGCCTTCGCCGCGTGATGTCCACCTTTCGGCGAAAGCGGATTTGACGATGCTGCGCCGGCATCGCGATGCAGCATCGCTGCCAAAGCGGTTCCGCTGAAGCTATTAAGGAAATGGCGACGTGTGGTGGAGGAATCAATCAACATAGATGAACTCGTTCGCGTTGAGCAGCATGCGGCAGAGGGAGAATAGGTCGAGCGACTTAGCGGCGGCGAGTTCGCCGGGTGTCGCTTCGCGTTGAAAGCACAGCTGGAATGCTCGTTCGGGTGTCTTCGCTCGTTGGGCGAGATAACGAGCCTGCTGGAGCATGAACTCGTTGTTTGAGAGTGTGAGAGCTTGCAGGGCGGTGGTGGTTTGGGCGCGGGCAGGCGTGAAGTTTGCGGGGTCAGGGCAGTCCAGCGTGGTCATAAACTGATGCGGCGTGGTGCGCACGATGAAGCGGTAGATGCTGCGACGCCATAGCTCGGGTTTGTCGGGCGTGATATAGTCGTAGATAGGCGCGTAGGCCTCGGTGTAGTTGAAGTCGCGATAGCCGGGGCCGCCGCGGGCGAGGTTGAGTTTGCCGGAGACGGCGAGGACAGTGTCGCGCAGCGTTTCGGCGTCGAGACGGCGTGGGTTTTGGTGGGAGAGGAGCTTGTTTGATCCGTCGAATCGGACTAATCCGACCGATTTTTGCCGATAGGTGCGGCTCATCACGATGAGCTTGTGCACATACTTCAAACTCCAGCCATGAGTGATGAGTTCGTTGGCGAGGAAATCGAGGAGCTCGGGGTGGCTGGGTTTGTCGCCGCCGAGGCCGAAATCGCTGGGCGTGGTGACGAGACCCTGACCGAAGTGATGGTGCCAGAGGCGGTTCACGATGACGCGGGCGGTGAGTGGATTGTCGGGATGCGTGATCCAGTTGGCGAGAGCGAGGCGGCGCTGGGCTTCTGGGGTGGTTTGATCGCCAAAGCTAGCGGAAGAATGCTTGGCCCATGAGAAGGCTCCTGGCGTGACCTCCTGCGCTTCGTCCTCGGCATTGCCACGACGCTGCACTTTGATGACGGGCGGTTTTTCGTTGGAAACGACGGCATAAACTTTGGACGGCTCGGGCAGGGCTTTGAGATCGGTTTCGAGCTTCGCGGCGGTGGTACGGAGTTGCTTGAGCTTGGCTTGATCGGCCTTGGTGGGGCGTGTATCGGCGATTTCGAGAACGAGCTTCGGATCGCCAATGAAAAGGAGATCGTTGCCGATCCCATCGCCGCCATCGGTGGCGATCAAGGTGAGTGTTTTGGCATTTGCAGGCACTTCGAGGTCGAGCACGGCGGTTTCGTCTTTGCCGAATTTGAGATTTTGGAACTTCAACTCCGCATCGACGAAGACGGTGAAGTCGGCTTTCGCGGCCGCAGCCTCTTTGTAGGCTCCATAGCCCACGAGGCCCACGAATCGCATGGCTTTGAGGCCGCTCTGCTCGCGTAGTTTGGCGAGATCAAAGGTGATGCCGCTGTTCGCGTGCATGGCGAGCATGCTGTGGCCTTTCGCGGCGTAGTCCGTGCTGCTGATCTTGGTGTTTCGCTGGGAGTTGAGCGGACGATTTGCGATGGTATCCCAAAAATGACCGCTGGTGGCTGGGATGCCTTTCACCTCGACTTTGAAGTCCACGGTGACGCTGCCTTTGCCATCGGGAATGAAGACCCACTTCACGCCGGGGATGCTTTCGACGTTCTGAAGGCGATTCGTCTGGATGTCGCGGAAGTAGCCGAGCTTGTCCTTTGTGATGCTGCCATTGCGCACGTCGATGCCAGAGGCTTCGGGGATGAGTTTGGCGAGTTCGATGTCCTCACCGGCCAGTTTGGCGATCTGTGTGCGTGTTTGGGTGAGTTCCTTGGTGAGGCGTGCTTTTTCGGCGGCGAGGCGTTTCGACTCGGCGACATCGGTTTCGCGGTCGCCGCGCGTCACACCGGCAAAAACAGCCCACAGGCGGTAATACTCCTCCTGCGTGATGGGATCGAGCTTGTGATCGTGACAACGAGCGCAGTTGATAGTGATGCCCATCGTGGCGGTGAGCGTCTGCGTGACCATGTCGTCGAGATCAAGGGCGCGGGCGGCACGGCGCAGCATGTCGCTCCTCGTCTCCTGCTGCCCGACGAAGTCCCAAGGTCCTGCGGAGAGGAATCCTAGCGCGGTGATGGTTGACTTTGGCAGCACATCACCGGCGACCTGTTCCTTGATGAACTGGTCGTAGGGTTTGTCGGCGTTGAAGGAGTCGATGACGTAGTCGCGGTAGCGCCAGGCATTC
>CAXNNN010000180.1:0-6915 GCA_964203095.1 Verrucomicrobiaceae bacterium
CTCTATGATTTCGCCGCGAACAAGGAGGGCAAACGCTACGACCCGCAGTCGCCGGAGAATCTGTCGCCGCGCAACACGGGGATCCAAAAACTGCCCCCGGCCAGGCCCGCGCTCATCTGGTATTCAAGCCTGCCTTCGAAGGACTTCCCCACCGTTGGCAGCGGCGGACGCTCCATCATGGCCGGACCGGTGTATCGCTACGACGCGGCGAATCCTTCCCGCATCAAGCTTCCCGAAGCGCTCGATGGCCGCCTCTTCATCTACGAGTGGATGCGCAACTGGATTCAGACCGTGAAGCTCGACACCCCAGGTCCGGACATCGAGCCCTTCGTGCCATCCTGGAATCTACGCCGCCCCATCGACATGAAGATCGGTTCCGATGGTGCGCTTTATATGATCGAGTATGGCGACCAGTGGTGGGAGAACAACGACAGCCGCATCGTGCGCGTCGTGTATCGTCGTGGCAATCGTGCGCCTGCGGCACGCCTCAGCGCGATCGAAACGGCAGGCAAACAACCGCTCGCGCTCAACTTTGATGCGGCTGCTTCGAGCGATCCCGATGGCGATGCGCTCAAGTTTGTCTGGAGCATCGCGGGCAAGGAACATGCCGGCGATGGAGCGAAGTTCGCCCACACTTTTGATCAACCCGGCAGCTACGAAGTCAGCGTGACTGCGCTCGACAGTAGCGGCGCGAAGAGCACGGCGAAGGAGATGATTCTCGTCGGCAATGGTCGACCCGTCGTGCGCTTCGAGTCGCCTGCGCATGGTTCGTTCTTTGATTGGGATTCCAAGATTCCCTATCAGGTGTCCGTCACCGAAACGGATGGCGACGCGGTGCAGACGAATCTCGCCACCGTGCAGGGCGAGTTTCGCGGACGCCGTTTTGCCGGTGAGGGTAACGAGGAAGTGAGCGATCCCGGACTCGTCCTGATGCGCGCCAGCACCTGCTTCGCCTGCCACATGGCCGACACTCCATCGGCTGGTCCGCCATACAAAACCGTCGCCTTGAAATACAAGGACGACCCCGCTGCCGCCGAACGTCTCGCTCAGAAAGTTCTCAGCGGCGGCGCTGGTGTCTGGGGGCCGCTTCCCATGCCGCCACATCCGCAGCACAGCATCGAGCAACTCCGCCGCATGGTCGCCTGGGTGCTCTCTCTCAAGGACGATCCCGCCAGTCCGCCGCAGTCCGGAGCCAGCGGCACCTTCACCGCACCGAAGAAGCCCGAGAAAGGCACCCGCGTGGACGAAGGCGTGCTCATCCTCACCGCCGCATATACCGATGATGGCAAGCAAGCCACCCTGCCGCGCTTGCGTGGTGAAGGCACCGTGGTGCTGCATTCCCGCCGCAAAAAAGCCGCGCTCTTTGATGAGAACCACGGCATGGCCTACGTCGAGCACGCCTACGGGGAGAAGGCCATCGTCGGCCACTTCAAAGACGGCACCCACATCCTCTGGCGCGACCTGAACCTCGCTGGCATCTCGCGCCTCACCGTCCGCGCCGGTTGCTTCGACACCCAAGGCGGCACCCTCGAACTCCGCCGCGGCTCACCCACCGGTCCCGTGCTGGCCAGTGTCGAAGTGAAGCCCTCCGGCCAAGCTGACACAGGCGAGTTCCTCTCCATCCCCGCCACGCTCACCAACGCCAACGGCCTCACCGACGTCTGCGTCGTGGCCCGCTGCGCGGACAAGAATACCGAACTCGGCCTGAACTGGATCGAGTTCCAACCGTGATGCGATTTGCCATGAAACACACCCTCACCCATCGCGATGACAAAAAGATATGTGACAAAAACAGGAAGGCCCGAATCCTATTTTTCTGTCTCCAATCTTTTTGTCTTTTCGTCACCGCACTCCATGCCGCCGAGCCCATCACCAACTCCATCGGCATGAAGCTCATGCCCATCCAGCCCGGCACGTTCACGATGGGGCAGGACGGACCGCAGACCGATTACGACATGCACAAGCATCCCCGCGAATCGGATCGGCCCGACTGGGATGAAAAGCCCGTCCACAAGCTGGTCATCTCGAATCCGTTTCACATCGGAGCCACTGAGGTCACCATCGAGCAATACCGGCAATTCGATCCGGACTATCGCAAAGGCAAAGGATTGCCGGACGAGGCGGCCAGCGGCATCAGTTGGAACAAAGCGGTCGAGTTCTGCGAGTGGCTCTCGAAGAGGGAAGGCAAGCCCTATCGCCTGCCAACGGAAGCGGAGTGGGAAAATGCCTGTCGGGCTGGAACGACGACGATCTTCAATACCGGCGACAAACTGCCCGATGGTTTTCTCCCGTGGTATGTCCGCTTCTCTCATCCGGGCTTGTTTCCGTGGAGCTTCTATTTTCCGGACAACAAACCCTCGCCGGAATATCTGCCCATGGCTGCACAAGGAGCACCTCTACGGTTAGCGGGCGATGGATTTGTGATTCCCGAAAAGGGTGCGGCAGTGGCAAAGAGCAACCAACCGTTGCTGCGAGTCGCGCAACGTCCGCCGAATGCCTGGGGCCTCTACGACATGCATGGCAACCTCTCCGAATGGTGCAGTGATTGGTATGGTCCCTACGAGGCCGAGGAGCAGACCGATCCGCGCGGTCGCAGCGGCGGGGACTTCCGCGTCTTCCGCGACGGGCCGCATTCGATGCTCTCGCGCCTGGTGCGCAGCGCCAATCGAGGAGCTTGGATTCCCGAATCCAGTGGCAGCATTTTTGGTTTCCGAGTCGTCTTGGGGGAACTTCCGAAAGGCCCCTTGCTGCCCCCCGAGCCAGCGCCAAAAAACGCGCAAAACGTGAAGCAGGAAGTGGCAACCATCATCGTGCCGCCGCAGAATCAGCCGTTTTTCAGCGGCCCACAACCTTTCGTCAAAATCCCCGAAGGATCGTCCGGCCCGCTCTTTTCAAGGCACAACCACAGCCCGGCGATCACGGAATGTCCCAATGGCGATCTGCTCGCCGTGTGGTTCTCCACGGTCTTGGAAGGCGCGACGGAACTGTGCAATGCCGCCAGCCGACTGCGGTTTGGTCAAAGCGAGTGGGAGGAGGCTTCGCCCTTCTGGGATGGCCCGGATATCAACGACCACGCGCCCAAACTGTGGTGGGATGGCGAGCAGACACTCTATCATCTCGCCCGTGGCCATTCCGAAAACATCGTCCGCACCTCCATCGACAATGGTGCCACCTGGTCGAAAGCCAAGCCGATCTACCCTCAAGGCGAACTGGGAGCGGAAATGATTCGCTCACGGGCTGGCGACTTGTTGATCAGCCAGGATGTCGGCATCTCCTTGTTCAAGAGCACCGACAAAGGCAAGAGCTGGACCACTGTCGGACAACGGAGCGCGAAGGATGAGGTCCGGCCCGGCGGCAAAGGGAGCAGGCACGCCGGCATTCACGCGCCAGTGGTCGAACTGGCAGATGGTCGGCTCATGACGATTGGCCGGCCACACCCGCCCGAACTGGCGGAGGTCTTCGGCGGGAAAGCCCTGCTGAGTTTTAGCAGCGACCAGGGTGCCAGTTGGACGTATGAGGCAAGCGAGTTTCCCGCCGTCACCTCCTCGCAGCGGCCGGTGATGATCCGGCTGAAGGAAGGCCCCATCCTGCTCTGTTCCTACACCGACCAGTGGAGCGAGTTTTACAAAGGCAATCGCAAAGGTTTGGTCTTCAAAAGCAAGGATGGCGAGTTCACCGGCTACGGCCTGTTTGCCACCGTGTCCTACGACGAAGGCAAGACCTGGCCCGACCGGCGATTGATCACTCCCGGTGGTCCGATCCGCGAAGTGAATACCATCAACCGCGGCACCTTCACGCTCAGCGACACGATGGCCGAACCGCAGGGCTACCTCGCTATCACGCAGACCCGCGACCACCGCATTCAGCTCCTCACCAGCAAGAACCACTACGTCTTCAACCTCGCGTGGCTCAAACAACTGCCGCCCGCGCCGAAGCAATGAACCACAGCACAACCATGAAACGCATCCACCTCTTCCTCATCCCTCTCACCCTTTCCGTGTCTTCGGTGTATTCCGTGGGCCAAGCCGCCGAGCCCGTCACCAACTCCATCGGCATGAAGCTCATGCCCATCCAGCCCGGCACGTTCACGATGGGTCAGGACGGGCCGCCGATGGAGGATTATATGGGGCAGAAGCGGCTCGGGGAGATGTATAAGGACTTCGATCGAATCGACTTCGATGAGAAGCCCGCACACAAGGTGACGATCACACAGCCGTTCCTCATGGGTGCCACCGAGGTCACGGTGGCGCAGTATCGGCAATTTGATCCCGGCTTCAAAACAGGCGATGCGAAATCGAATCCTGCGGATGACAACGCAGCCAGCGGCATCTCCTGGCACAAGGCGGTCGAGTTCTGCGAGTGGCTCTCGAAGAAGGAAGGCAAAACGTATCGCCTGCCGACTGAGGCGGAGTGGGAGTATGCGTGCCGTGCGGGCACGACGACGCTTTTCAATACGGGCGAAAGGCTACCGGACGGTCACCAGAAGTGGTTTGGCGATGAGAATCTTCGCGTCGCCTATTTTCCGCCCGGGCCGATGCCACGGGAGTATGATTGGCGGAAGGCGGGAGAGAAAGCGATGGCTGGATTGAGGTATGGCGAACTCGTCGGCGGCTCATGGACTCCTGAGAACGCCAGACATGATGCGGCGGGTTCGTTGCGCGCCGCGCTAAAGACGCCGAACGCCTGGGGCCTGCACGACATGCACGGCAACCTGGCCGAGTGGTGCAGTGACTGGTATGGGCCGTATGAAAGCGGTGCGCAGACAGACCCGCTCGGGCGTTTGGATGGCGACTTCCGCGTGTTCCGGGGTGGATTTCATTCCTCGCTCATCCGCTTCCTGCGCTCGGCGAACCGGGGCTCACGGGTGCCATACGATGCGTTTGATCGCATGGGGTTTCGCGTCGTGCAGGGTGAGCTTCCAAAAGGAACGTTGTTACCCAAAGCACCGCCACTGCTGAATGCGCAAAACGTTAGCCAGACTGTGCCGCGCATCGTGCCGCAGCCCGCCAATGTGCCGTTCTTTGCGGGACCGAAGCTACTGGTGCATGTCGCGGATGATGCAGTCGGGCCGGTGTATTGCAGTGAGAATCATTGCATGACGATCACCGAATGCCCGAATGGTGACCTGCTTGCGGCATGGGTTTCGACTCCCGCCGAAACGGACCTCACCTGCTCGCATGCAGCGTCACGACTACGCTTCGGTGCGAAGGAGTGGGAACCCGCCTCGCCCTTCTATGATGCGGCGGATGTGCTGGACGGAGCGCCCCAGCTCTGGTGGGACGGGGACAAGACCCTCTATCACCTCGACGACGTGTATTATAAGTCTGGATGTCAGAGCCTGCGTCACTCCACTGACAACGGAGCCACTTGGTCGAAACCGGCGTTCTTCCGTGCCGCCGGAGACTACGCCAATCAGTTGATGCGCACCAAAGACGGCGTTCTGGCGATCCCGTATGACCTCTTTGAAGTCATGGTCAGCGAGGACGGTGGCAAGAGCTGGCAGCAGCACGGTCGCAGGATTCGTGGCAGCGATGACGTCAGACCCGGCAACAGCGGAACTTTCATCGTCGGCTGCCATCCCACCATGGTGGAACTCGCCGACGGACGCTGGATGGCCTTTTCACGGCTTGACCCCGAGCCAGAGCAAGCGCGGTTCGAGAACCGGATGCCCGTGAGTTATTCGAGTGATCACGGCAAGACGTGGCAGTGGGGCATGAGCGAGTTCCCGGTCGTGAGCAACGCGCAAAAGAGCGTCCTGCTGCGCCTCAAGGAAGGTCCCATTCTTTTGATCTCCTTTACGGATCAGTGGAGGAACTGGGGCACCCGCAAGGGGCTGACCTTCAAATCCACCGGCGGCGACTACACCGGCTACGGCCTCTTTGCTGCCGTGAGCTACGATGAGGGCAAGACCTGGCCCGACCGACGTCTCATCACCCCCGGTGGACCGGAGCGGAAGTGGATCACCAAGGAACGAACGCCCTTCCTCATCAGCGACATCCTCGCCGAACCCACCAGCTACCTTGCCGCCACACAGAGCCGTGATGGAAACATTCAGCTCGTCACCAGCCGGAACCACTGCGCCTTCAACCTCGCGTGGCTCAAACAACTGCCGCCCGCGCCGAAGAAGTGAATCACCAAACCATGAAACCCATCCGCCTCTTCCTCATTCCTCTCATCCTTTCCGTGTCTTCGGTGTATTCCGTGGGCCAAACCGCCGAGCCCGTCACCAACTCCATCGGCATGAAGCTCATGCCCATCCAGCCCGGCACGTTCACGATGGGCCAGGACGGGCCGCCTTTGGAGGATTACCTGCGGCAGAAGCGGTTTGGAGAGATGCACAAGGACATCGACCGGATCGACTTTGACGAGAAGCCTGCGCACCAGGTCACGATCACGCAGCCATTTCAAATCGGAGTCACCGAGGTCACGGTGGCGCAGTATCGGCAATTTGATCCCGAGTTCAAAAAGAACGATCCGAAGTCGAAGCCCGCCGACGATGATGCGGTAACCGGTGTGACTTGGGAGAAGGCGATGGCGTTTTGTGAGTGGCTCTCGAAGAAGGAAGGCAAGACGTATCGTCTGCCCACCGAAGCGGAGTGGGAGTATGCCTGCCGTGCGGGCACGACCACGCTTTTCCACACGGGCGACACGTTGCCGGAGGGTCATCAGAAGTGGTTTGGCGAGGACAACTTTCGCGGCGTCTATTTCCCGCCGGGACCGATGCCTCGCGAGTATGACTGGCGGAATGCCGGGAAGCCTGCGGCGAGCTTGAAGCAGGGGGAAATCATCGGTTTGATCCACCCCACAGAGGAACTTCGGGCAGGTGGCATGGGTTCCGTGCGCGTGGCGCAGAAGACGCCCAATGCCTGGGGCCTTCATGACATGCCCGGCAACGTGGCCGAATGGTGCGGCGAC
>CAXNNN010000181.1:0-6915 GCA_964203095.1 Verrucomicrobiaceae bacterium
ATCCTCATGATGGGCGAGTTTGGCCGCAGCCCGACCATCAACAAGAACGCCGGACGCGATCACTGGCCGCGCGTGATGTCCATGGTCGTCGCTGGTGGCGGCATGAAGCACGGCCAGGTCATCGGCAGCACCGACCGACAAGGCGGCGACATCGACAGCCGCCGCGTCGCGCCCGGCGATCTCGCAGCCACCGTGTTTCACCATCTCGGCATCGAGCAGAACACCAACTGGATCGATCCGCAGGGCCGACCTCGACCCATCGTCGCGGATGAAGGCAAGGTGATCACCGAATTGGTTGGCTGAGTTCGGTGCGCGAGCACACTCTCCCGCATCCCATAAACGCCAGACTCCTCTTCGCGCTCCTCGCCACCTCGCTTCCACTTTCCGCTCACGACCTCGTCATCGCCAACGGTCGCGTGATGGACCCAGCGAGTGGTCTCGATGGCGTGCGGCACATTGGCATCACCGGCGGCAAAATCAGCACGATCTCCGAGGTGCCACTTTCCGGTGATCAAATCATCAATGTTGCCGGTCACGTCGTGTCTCCCGGTTTCATCGACATCCATGCCCACGGCCAAACCACCAGCGACATGCAGATCCAAGCGCGTGATGGTGTGACGACGGCGCTCGACATGGAAGTCGGCGTTTATCCTGTGAGTGAATGGTATCGCTCCATGGAAGGCAAGACACCGCTGAATTTCGGAGCCGCTGTCGGCCACATCACAGTGCGCTTTGCCGCGTTTCATCCTCAGCTTCGCATCGGCCACTGGGCGGTGAATCGCGCCCGTGTTTCCGGTCTCGGCGCATCGCCCGCAGGGGCCAACAAGATCGCGAGCGAGGCTGAATTGAAGCTCATGGACGAGGCGATTCGTCGCGGACTCGATGAAGGCGCGCTGGGCATCGGTTTCGGCATCAATTACACGCCAGCGGCCGATCCGAGCGAGATCGAGGCGATGTTTCGCATCGCGGCGGAGCGCAAGGTGCCCGCCTTTGTACACACGCGCGCCTTTGGCATCGCGGCGATCCGTGAGGCCATCGACACGGCGAAAAAAACCGGCGCGGCGCTGCACATTGTGCATGTCGGCAGCAGCGGCATCACGGATGTGCCGGAAGTTTTGAAGCTGATCGATACCAGCAAGGCCGCTGGCATGGATCTCACGACCGAAGTGTATCCCTACACCGCCGCATCCACCGCGCTGGAGTCGGCGATGTTTAATCCCGGCTGGCAGGACAATCTCAAAATCAGTTATGGCGATCTCGCTTGGGCTGCGACGGGTGAGCGGCTCGCAAAAGAGACCTTTGAGTCGTATCGCAAACAAGGCGGCTGGGTGATCATCTACATGATGAAGGACGAGAACGTCGAGAAGGCCATCGCGCATCCTGGCGTGATGATCGCCAGCGACGGCATCCCGTTCCTCGATGGCAAAGGTCATCCGCGCGGCGCAGGCACCTTTGCGCGTGTGCTCGGCCATTACTCTCGTGAGAAGAAACTGCTGCCGCTGATGGATGCACTGGCGAAGATGACCATCCTGCCCGCCAAACGCCTCGAAGGCCATGTGCCGATGATGAAAACCAAAGGCCGCATCGCTGTCGGAGCCGATGCGGACATCACCATCTTCGATCCCGCCAAAGTAATCGACCGCGCGACCTTTGAAGCGCCCACCACACCCTCAGCAGGCATTCCGCATGTCCTCGTGAACGGCACTTTCGTCGTCCACGATGGCGAACTCGTGAAAGATGCCCGTCCGGGCCGCGCTGTGAGAGTCACGCCATGAAGCACCTCCTTTTTCCGCTCCTGTTCGCCACCACCGCCCTCGCCGAAGACGTGCCGCAGTGGCGCGATCTCTTCAACGGCAAGGATCTCACCGGCTGGGTCGATGTGAACACGAGCAAAGACACCTGGAGTGTCAACGACGGCCTGCTCGTGTGCAAAGGCCTGCCCATCGGCGTGATGCGCAGCGAGAAGCAGTATGAGAATTTTATCCTGCACATCGAATGGAAGCACACACAGGCGGGCGGCAACTCCGGCGTCTTCGTCTGGAGCGAAGGGAGTACGCCTCCGAACCGTCCGTTGCCCAAAGGCATGGAAGTGCAGATGCTCGAGCTGGAATGGCCCAAGCTCCATCCCGGCAAAGACGGCCAGCCAAATCATCCTGGCTATGTTTCAGGCGAACTCTTCGGCGCGAACGGCCTCGAAGGCATCCCAGATAACCCACGCGGCCGCCGCAGCATGTCGTGGGAGTTCCGCTGCAAAGGCAAAGGCGAATGGAACACCTACGACGTCGTATGCGTCGATGGAACCGTGAAGCTCTCGATCAACGGCAAGTTCGTGAACGGCATCAGCCAGTCCACCGTGCGCAAAGGCTACCTCTGCCTCGAATCCGAAGGCGCGGAGATTCACTTTCGGAACATTAAGATCATGGAGCTTCCTGGCGGCCGCGTGACGCCGGAGCAAACGGCTCCGGTGGTGAAGTAGCCGTCTCGCTCCGCGAGACGAGCCAAGCGCTCTCGCAGAGTCATGCTGGCAACGAACTTCGGAAGCGTGTTGTGTCGGTGTTAGCACAAGGCTCATCTCATCTTGACGGAGCGAGATGGCTACTTTGCTGCCGTCTTCACGAGTTCCTCGACCTTCTTCGTGATCCGCTCCTCCACCGTCTCCGTGTAGGGAGCTCGGTGACCGTATTCGAACATGCCGGTCACGCCTTCGTAGCCGCCTTCTTTGAGCACTCGCAGACTGGGGATGTAGCTGGTGAGGTCGTTGTTGTAGCCGCAGACCCAGGTCGTGTTCCATCCGTGCGTCGCTTTGAACTTCAGCGAGTAATCCACCACCGTCTCGCCCGTGAGCGCGATGAAGGTCAGCTCCGAACCGAAGCTCCACACCTGCACCGGATACTTCACGCGATCCGGCGGCGAGCCGAGGGTTTCATATTGGCGAATGAAGTGCTCGAACTCTCGTTTCGGCATGCCGGTGAGGTTTGGAACACGTTGCTTCAACTCATCGAGCGGGATTCCCGGCTGCAATTCCAGCTCTGTCTCTCCCATCGCGGGCCGAATCGGCCCGCTGAGCGGTTTCATGGTCCCTGCGATGACCTGGCGCACGGCTTCGGCCAAAATCTTGCCATACATCGCCGCAAGCTCGGTCGCTTCGGCATCCTTCCCTCGAATGCGCGGCAGCGGATTCGCATCGCCACCGCAGTTCTGCACAAACATCGCCACCGAGCCTGGGAACGACTTCTCTAGCTCCAACTGCGCAAAGCCCGCGTAGTCGCCATTGATGCTCAGGCCGCCGAGAGCCGTCGTGTGACACGAATAGCCGAACACGATGCCCTTCAGATCATTTCCGGCTTTTACCGTGATCACCGGCACATCCTGATCCACCTGCCCGCCGAACGCGCGGCTCTCCGGCCCACGCGAACGTCGCCGATTCACCGCCACACCGGCCAGACCTTGCTCAAACGCCACTTCCGCCGGCGCGAGGTTCGCGATGGCTTTGCCGATGACTTCATCATACTTCGCATAGACCATCTGCGTGTAGCGATCCTTCGCCGCCGCTTCCTCAGGCGTGAATTCATAATACAACCACAGCACGTCCTCGGTGACAGGGCAGGAGTGGTTGTGCGAGGTGTTGAGAATCAGCCGCTCTCTTGGGATGCGATGCTTATCCGCCGCGTTCTTCGTGATCACCGCGATCATTTTGTCGCTGAGACCGACGAGATCGGCCGTCACCAGCACAGAAACGGCTCCCTCATTATCCTTCAGCGCCAGCGCCTTGAGCCAGATCGCATGCTCCACGCGCTGCGACATGCGTGTTTTGCCCCCGTAGCCCGCGAGCGGCACCGATTCCGTCGGTGTGATGTCCGCCTTCGCCACACCTGCCTGCCAAGCTGCCTGCAAGGTCAGTGGCAGCATCAAAAGAAAGCAAAGTAGCTTCACGCGAGGACCTCCTTCACGACCTTCCCCTTCACATCCGTGAGCCGGAAGTCACGACCACCGTAACGGAACGTGAGGCGCTCGTGATCAAGACCGAGCAGATGCAGCATTGTCGCGTGCAGGTCATGGATGTGCACTTTGCCGTCGATGGCTTCGATGCCGAGATCGTCGGTCGCGCCGTGGATGTGGCCGGCTTTCACGCCACCGCCGGCCATCCACATGCTGTAGCCCTTGTTGTTGTGCCCGCGGCCGTCCTGCGTGGCGTCATCGGGCGTGCGGCCAAACTCCCCGCCCCAAAGCACGAGCGTGTCCTCCAGCAGACCGCGCTGATCAAGATCGTGGAGCAATCCGGCGATGGGTTTGTCGATCTGCGAGCAGTTGCGCGTCATACCGCTTTGCAGCGAGCCATGCAGATCCCATTCCATGTGGCTGATCTCGATGAATCGCACGCCCGCCTCGGCGAAACGACGCGCAAGCAGGCAATGGCGGCCAAAAGTCTCCGTGGGCGATTTGTCCGCGCCGTAGAGTTGCAGCGTGGCTTTGCTCTCACCGCTGAGATCCATCACGCGCGGCAGCTCGCCCTGCATGCGAAAGGCGAGCTCGTAGGATGAAATGATGCCTTCCACGCGCGGATCGCCGGTTTGCGCGAGCAGATCGCGATTCATCGCCTGCAGTAAGTCGAGTTGCTGACGCTGCGCGGCGTTGTCGAGCCTCGAATTGGTGATGTTGCCGAGTTGCAGCTTCGCACCGGGTTGATTCGCGTTGCCGAGCAACGTCGCGGAGGTGGACGCAGGCAAAAACGCGCTGGAGTAGTAACTCAGGCCGCCGAGTGCCGTGAGCGGATTGATGCTGATGAATCCGGGCAGGCTCTCGTTTTCCGATCCGAGCCCGTAAACCGTCCACGAGCCCATGGACGGCCTCACGAACTGAAAACTGCCCGTGTGGAGCTGCTGCAGCGCCTGCGGATGGTTTTCGTTGTCGGTGTGCATGCCGCGCAGCACGCACAGCTTGTCCGCCTGCTTCGCCAGCTCCGGAAACAGCTCCACGACGTCGATGCCGCTCTGTCCATGCTTCGCAAACTTCCACCGCGAGCCAAGCATCTTCGTTCCTTTGTTCCTCCCAGGCTCGCCATGTCTGCGCGTGAGCTCCGGCTTTGGATCAAACGTCTCCATGTGCGACGGCCCGCCGCGCATGCACAGAAAAATCACCCGCTTCGCCCGCGCCGGAAAATGCGAAGCCATCCTGCCCTCCCCGGACGCCATTCCCGCAAACGCGAGATAACCAAACCCTGCGGAGGCTTGTTGAAGGAGCTGGCGGCGAGATTTCATGACACAAGGGTTGTTTATCTCACCACGCGAAACTCCGCGCTGGCGATGATGGTTTGGCAAAGGCTGGTCCACGCGGTCTCGGGGCCACCGGTTTTCAAATACGCGAGAGCACGAGTTTGCTCTGCCGGTGTCGGAGGGCGTGAGAAAGCACGCTCATAAAGAAGGCGCAGGCGCTGCGTGTCGTCGGTGAGGCTCGTGTCACTGAGCAGACGCGTGGCGGTGTGACGCGATTGTTCGAGCACCCAGGCGTTGTTCATCAAAAAGAGCGACTGCGCGGGCACGAGGCTCTCCTCGCGCTGCGCCACGGGCCGCTCGGGCGGTGCGAAGTTGAAGAGCGGGAACATTTCCGGCAGTGTGCCTCGCACCACAGGCAGATACACGCTGCGGTGATGATCCACGATGGCCTCGACGGTCAGGAAGGGCTTGAAGGTGAAAAGCTCCGCGTCTTTCTGCGGATGCAAGCGGTCGAGGAACGGCTTCTGCGGCGGATACGGGTCCAACTGGCCGCTGAGCGCGAGAATCGAGTCGCGCAGCACCTCCACCTCGACCGGACGCGGGGCCATGCGCCAGAGCCAAACGTTGTCCGGATCACTCTGCGCACCTTGATCCGAGTGATCGGTGCTTCGTTGATAAGCCTGGCTCAGCACGATCTCCCGAATGAGCTTCTTTACGCTCCAACCCTGCCGCATGAAGCGAACCGCGAGGTAATCGAGCAGCTCAGGATGGCTTGGCTTCGCGCCATTCACGCCAAAATCATCCGGCGTGGTCACCAAAGCGCGACCAAAGAGTTTCTGCCACACGCGGTTCACCATCACGCGGGCGGTGAGTGGATTGTCGCGATGCGTGAGCCACTGCGCGAGCTCCAGACGGCCGCTTTGCGTCTTTGCAGGCGGTTTGGCAACGGGAATCGAGATCACCTGCAAAAAGCCGCGCGGCACTTTGTTGCCCAGACTCGTCGTTTCGCCGCGAAGGTGGATGCGGCAGTCCGAAATGGCCTCGCGATCACGTGCGCCCATCGTCCAGGCCGGTTGTGGCGGCGCGGCGTCTTTGAGCGCCTCCACCTCGTCTTCGAGTTTTTTGATTTTGACGTTCCACTCGGCGATCTCGGCCTCCATGGCCTTCAAATCGGCCTGCGCCTTCGCTTTGGCCTCTTCCGTGGCCGATTCGACCGCGCGCTTGGCCTCCGGCAGACGCTTTTGGATGCGATAGCGATCGCTGCGCGCCGTGTGCATGGCCAGCATGTCGGCATCCAGCTTCGTGAAGTAAGCGAGCGCAGCTGGAGCGAGCTGTTGCCCTGCCTCACCCCCGAGCGCGTGAAGCTCCGTGTGGTGAAACATCGTCGCCTTGATGCCACGCGGCCCGTGGCCGTAAAGCGGCTGCGTGCTGCGCAGAATGCCCGCGATGGCGTAGTAGTCGGCCGTGGGGATGGGATCGAATTTGTGATCGTGACACCGAGCACAAGCCACCGAGAGCCCCAGCACGCCGCGCCCGATCATCTCGATCTGCTCATCGACCACATCCATGTGAAACAGGTCCTGCTTCGACTCCTCGAAAGCCTTCGCCCCGAGCGCCAGGAACGCCGTGGCCGTCAGCCGCTGGTCCCGCTGCGCCGTGTCTTTCGCCGACATCAAATCCCCCGCGATCTGCTCCTGGATGA
>CAXNNN010000182.1:0-6871 GCA_964203095.1 Verrucomicrobiaceae bacterium
GCTCTTGAAGCTTCTGCATCTGTTCTTTGCTCATGCCACTGAGCGCCTTCGGGTCCATGCTTTGCAATTGCTGGAGCAGGTCGGCATCGGCTTTCATCGCACCGCTGCGCAGGCCTTGCAGGTTCTGGCTCAGTTGCTTGGCCATGCCATTCTTCGCGGCTTCGGAAAGGCTAGATCCCAGTTCAGCCAGAGCCGTGAGATTGCCGCGCGTTTGCTCCAGTTGCGTGCCCAGCTCTTGCAAGGACTTGCCGGTCTGATCGCGCAGGTTGTCAGCGGCTTCCAGGCTGGCGTGTTCATACCACTGATCGCCAGGACGCTTGAGCAGGTCCTCCATCTTCTTCTCCACCTCGGCCAGCGACTCCGGCTGAATGACATCCTTCCCGCGCAGTTGGTCCACCCACGCCTCGACTTGCTGCACAGCGCTGGGCTTCTCGATGAGTTGGGTCTTCTTCTCAACCCGCTGCGGCACAGGCACCCACAGTGCAAAAGCCAGCAGCGCAGCCGCCAGCGCGATTACACCCACTGGACGCTGCCAGCGCCAGGTCAGTGGCATCGAGATCTGAGCCACGGGGAACATCGGCCACGTGCCCACGCCCTGTGCCGCAGCACTGAGCCGCGTCTTCAAACCCAGCGCATCCTCCAACCGCACGCGCGCTTGGTCCTTGGATTCAAAGCCTCGCCGAGCCATCAACCAAGCGACCAGCATCGACACCAGCAAGCCGATGCCCAGTGCGGCGAAGGACCACGGCGCATGGTTGATGTGCAGCATCCGCAGTAGCAGCAGCGCAAAGGTTCCTGCGATTCCGATGCCAAGCACCAGCGGCAGCCAGCGCTGCAACCACCAGCCTGCATTCACTTGAAATGCCAACCGCGACGTGACCGTCTCCCACTGCCCGCGAATATCCTGCTGCGACATGATGCGACTGTAGTAAGAACACCACAGCTCTGGCAAGTGCGACGATGCAGCGGACGCAAAAAGTCAGCACGATGGATTATCGCTCCCTGTTTGCTGCCTCGCCGCCTTCGTCATTGAGCCGCGCTTCTTGCTCTGATAAGCACGGTCATGTCAGTTCAATACGATGTCAGCGGCCTCATCGTGGTCATCGCCGGAGGCACCACGGGCTTGGGCCTTTCGGCGGCTCAACGGCTCATCGAACAAGGCGCGCGGGTCGCGGTCTTTGGTCGTTCGCAGGCGAATGTCGATCAGGCGCTCGCCGTGTTGGGCGATCAAGCCATCGGGATGGCTGCGGATGCGACGGACTCCACCTCGGCTGAAAAAGTGATCGCACTCGCTGTCGAGAAGTTTGGTCATATCGACGCGCTGTATCACGTGGCGGGGGGCAGCGGCCGCCGCATGGGCGATGGGCCGTTGCATGAACTGACCGATGAAGGCTGGCGCTACACCAGCGACTTGAATCTTTCCTCGGTCATGTATTCGAATCGCGCAGCCGTCCGACAGTTCCTGAAGCAAGACAGCGGCGGCACGATTCTGAACATGAGCAGTGTGCTCGGCTGGTCGCCGGAGCCGACGCACTTCGCAAGTCATGCCTATGCAGCGGCGAAGGCCGGGATCATCGGCTTCAGCAAAGCGACGGCGAGCTACTACGCGAAAGACAACATCCGCATCAATGTCCTCGCGCCAGCGCTGGTGGAGACGCCGATGTCGCAGCGTGCGGTGGGCAATGACGAGATCATGCAGTTCATCAATCACAAGCAACCACTCGATGGTGGCCGCGTCGGCGTGCCTTCAGATGTCGATGGTGCCGCGCTATTTTTGCTATCGCGGCAAGCGAAGTTCATCACCGGGCAGGTGCTAGCTGTGGATGGAGGCTGGACCGTTTCGTGACAAATCAACTCCTCATCCTGGATTTCAAACGCTTTAGTCTTACTCGTCCTCTTGCTCCTACTCGATAACGATGCCTCCAACATCAGTTAACGCTTTTGAGAAAGAGGATGAGTAAGAGCAGGACTGAAGCGTTTGGAGCGTTGGTGACAACAGACACTCACATGAACTTCGGCATCGGCATCGATCTCGGTGGCACCCGTATCAAGTCCGCGCGCTTCGACCTCGCGACTGGCGCTCTGCTTGCGTCCGCGATGACACCCACACGCGATGGCGAGCGCGTTGGCGATGAACCTGCGTTTGCGGTCGGCATCCGCGAATTGGTTCAGCAACACGAAGACGAGATGGGTGCGAAAGCATCCGTGGTTGGTATTTCCGCACCGGGACTCGCGGATCGTGATGGCTCCTGCATTCGCTTCATGCCGGGGAAGCTTGATGGCTTGGAAAATCTTGACTGGAGCGAGTTCCTGATGCGGCCTGCGAAGTGCTTGAACGACGCTCACGCAGCGCTGATCGGCGAGATTTGGCAAGGCGCAGCGAAGGACAAGCGCGATGTGGTCATGCTCACGCTCGGCACAGGTGTGGGCGGTGCCGTGGTCAGCGATGGGCGCTTGCTGCATGGGCACATTGGGCGTGCAGGACATCTGGGACATGTGACGGTGAAACTGGATGATCCCCCCGATCTGGCGAATACGCCGGGCAGTATTGAATATGCCATCGGCAACGGCTACCTCGCCCAGCGCACGCAGGGTCGCTTTCACATGACCAGCGATTTGCTTGCCGCCATCGAAGCCGGTGACGCCGATGCCAAAGCCATCTGGGACCGCTCCGTGCAAGCACTCGCAGCAACCATCGCGAGTTTGATCAATGCCTTCGATCCTGAAGTCGTCCTGCTAGGCGGCGGCATTGCCAATGCTTGGTCACACTTGGAGCCGGGCCTTTTGCATTGGCTGGATCACTATGAATGGCGGCCAGGCGGCCATCGCGTGCCGCTGGTTCAGGCCACGCTGGGCGAGTGGGCGGGCTGCTATGGGGCGGTGCGGCTTGCGATGGAGACCTAACTCACCGCTGTGGCGTTCGCATCATCAGCGTGACGATCAAGATGAAGAAGCACATGACCACGGAGAAGAGCGGGAATTGCAGCGCAGCGGGCAAGCTGTAAACCAGGGCTACAGTCGGAATCCAGACCACCCAGTTCGTTACCAGAACGACAGGGCAAGTGTGCAGCCAGAACTCCCGATTCAAGGTCGGTCGTGTGCGTGCCCAGGAGCCGCCGCAGTCGATCCAGCGCAAGGCAAGCACGTAGGTCGGCACGAACCAAAAAGGGCTGATCACGAACTGGTCGAGCAGCACTTTCTTGATGAGCGTGTTAGCAGTGGTGCTGTCGCCGAAGAGCCAGCTTTGAAAACGATAGAACAGGTCGATCTCCATGCCGCGATAACCCCAAAACAGAACCAGCAGCGCCAAGCGTTTCATTCGTCCCGCGACCGGCAACGTGCCTAGCATCCATTGCACAAAGGAGGGCAGCAGCACGGCGGCGAAGACGGTGGTAGCCAACGAGAAGCCGTAGGACCAGTGTTGCTTGAACGCCCCCACCGCGTCCCACACGGCTGCCACGGACGGCATGAGGTAGTAGCTGGCCAACAGGGCGATGACAAGCAGGTTAAGCAGCACGGAGGCCACACGATTCTGGCGGAAAGTCGCCCCCACGGTGGCGAGGATTCCGAGATGTGAAGAGGCAAGTGCGGGCATGTATCGTGTAGGTGCTTCATCTTCGCAAACGATGGGTTATGCAACCGATGGCTTTTGCCTGCGCTGTGGATGATCGGGCTGTCGCTGCCTGGAACATGCAGCTTCAGATTGTCAGGCATCGATCACTCTGGTTTAGCAGCAGGCTGACATGACGCCTGCCGAAGACTACCTCCTCAAGTGCGAAGGATTGCTCGCCCGCGTGCGAGATCAACTACCGCTGATTCACCAAGCTGCTGACCTGTTTGCATCAACCATTCTGAAAGGACAGATGGTTCACGTCTTTGGCTCTGGCCACAGCCGCATCATGGTGGAGGAAATGTGGCCGCGCTACGGGTCGTTCCCTGGGTTCAATCCGATCGTCGAGCTGTCGCTCACGTTTCACAACCTCGTCATTGGCGCCAATGGTCAGCGCCAGGCGATGTTCCTGGAGAACGTCAGCGGCTTTGCGGCGCGCATCCTGCGGAACTTCGATCTGAAGGAAGGCGACAGCGCCTTGGTCATCTCGTCGGGCGGTTGCAATGTGGTGCCGGTGGAGATGGCGGAAGAGTTTCAGCGGCGCGGCGTGAAGGTCGTGGCGATCATCAGCACCACGCATAGCGAGGCCAGCACCAGCAAGCATCGCGATGGCAAAAAGCTGCAAGACTTCGCCGATCTCGTGCTCGATACTGGTGCGCCGATTGGCGATGCGATGGTGCGTATTGACGGCCTCGACACGCCGGTGGCACCCGGTTCCACCGTCGGCGGTTGCCTGCTGGTGAACACGATCAAAGCCGAGGTCGCTACCCGACTCACAAAAGTCGGCCAGCCGCCCAAGGTGCTGACCGCCGGGGCCGTGTGTGGCGCGGAGAAAGCCACTGAGCTGTTCGAGGCCGCGTATGACGAACACGCACGCCGCATGGCCCCCTACTATGCAGGGCTCGGCGCGTAACCTCCATGTCGATCATTGTCAGAATACCAATCGGCCACTGACGATTACCAACCGCCACGTCCCTTGCATATGCCCAGTCGGCTAAGGTCATCGCGTGAGAGGCGATACGACTCTGCAAGATCAATGTGCGAGGCGATGAATTCCATTTCACGCGCTTCATCTTCGTGCTGTCCCATGCGGTCGGTGAGGTTGCGCAGCGGGTCGCCACCCGAGTAGTTCATGCCTTCGATATCGTTGTCTTTCATGCTCTGAATCTGCTGGGCATAAGCGGTGACACGCTCGCGGTGATGAGTGGTTCGTGTCTGGCAGAGTTGTTGCAGTTCTGTGCCTGGGATGGTGACGATTATTCCTTCGATCATGAGGTGTGGTCTTGGTTATTGATGGGGTAAAAAGGTAACGGCAGAGAGTAGCATTTAACCGGTGGCTTCACCACCTCAGAGAGCGTGTTTGAGGAGAATTCAACTGCTGATTGACAGTAACACTGTCACTGTTATCATGCAGCCATGAACCTGTCTGTCGAGGCCCTCGCCGAGCGCGTGAATGCGTGGTGTGCCAAGCGCCGCCTGCGCCCCGCGAATGGCCAGGTGGCGGACAGCATTAGCGTCCGCACACTGCGCTACTACCGCAGCCTGGGCCTGCTGGATGCACCCACCAGTGGCGGTGGCGAGGGCTACAGGCAGCGGCACTTCTTGCAAGCCTGCGCGGTGAAAGTCTTGCAAGCCGAGGGGCTGCCGCAGTCCCGCATTCACGCCCTGTTGTTTGGCCGTTCCGACTCGGAGCTTCAGGAGGTGCTGGACCACGCCACCGCCGCGCCGATGGCCAGCACGAAAAGCCTAGCCACAGAGCCTGCGCAGACCTGGCAGGTCACGCCCTTGAACGACGATTTCCTGCTCATTCGCCAGCGTCCTGGCCCCGCGCTCACCCCTGCTCAACTCCAAGCCATTCAAGCCATCCTCAATCCCTGAACATTTAACGCCATGACCCCATCCACGACTTCTCCCTTCGGTCTCATCGCTCAGCTTGCCAAGACCCGCATCCATCTGCCGCTCACGCATATCGAGAGCCGCTTTCAAATCATGGGCGATCTCGCGTCGGTGCAGATGGATCAAGTCTTCGAGCAGACCGCGCGCGAGGTCCTTGATGTCACCTACACCTTCCCTCTGCCGGGTGGTGCCGCCGTGCATCGTTGTGAAATGGTCGTCAATGGCCGCACCATCCGTGCTGTCGTCATGGAGGAGGGCGAGGCACGCCGCACCGTGAAGCAAAAGAAAGCCGCCGGTCATCGCACCGCGCTGGTGGAGATGGATCGCGACAACCTCTTCACTCTTCAGCTTGGTAACATCATGCCGGGGGACCGCATTTTGATCCGCTTCGCTTACATTGAGCGGCTAGATCGCCTGGGCATGCAGCTCAGCCTGCGCATCCCCTTCAGCCCTGGCGTGCGCTACATCCCGGGCAAACCCTTGCTGCGGGCAAATCGCGGCCTGGGCACGGTCGATGACACGGATCAAGTGCCCGATGCCTCGCGCCTCAGTCCGCCACGCATCAGCGGTGATCATCCCGATGCCGCCACGATGTATCTGCACGGCACGCTCGACGATCGTGAAGTGGATCTGCGCACGCTGTCCAGCCCCACGCATCCGGCGATTTTGCGCAGCATCGCCGGACAGATCGATGTCGAACTCGCGGGCGAAGAGCACCTGCCCGATCATGATTTCGTCCTGCGTTGGGAGGAAAGCCTTACCGCTGAACCTCTCGCCAAATCCTGGGCCACCATTCACGACGGGCATACCTACGCGTTACTTCAAATCCGCGCGCCGCAAACCGTCGCTGCTCGCGACGACCTCGCGCAGGACATCTACTTTTTACTCGACCGCTCTGGCAGCATGGCGGGTGGAAATTGGGAAATGTGCGCCGTGGCCATGCACGCCTTCGTTCGCGAGCTTGGACCGCATGACCGCGTGTGGATCACCTGCTTCGAGAGCAAGTTTCAGGACTTCTCCGACCTGCCCATGCCGCGCGCTGAAATCTTGGCCGACGAGGGTTTCCTTCACCTCGCCGACATCGGCGTCGCAGGCGGCACAGATTTGCTGCCTGCCTTGGGGCATGTGCTTGGCAAATGCCGTGCCTTCAGCCAGGAGCGCCCTGCACGCATCATCGTCATCACCGATGGCCAAGTGGGCAACGAGAGCGAAATCCTCAACCTCATGCGCCAGCCTGAGCACGCAGGACTGCCCGTGCATTGCTTCGGCATCGACCGCGCGGTAAATGATGCCTTCCTCAAATCCCTCGCTCATCAAACCGGTGGCCGCTGCGCCCTGATGACAACTCTTAAGCTGGGCGTATTA
>CAXNNN010000183.1:0-6844 GCA_964203095.1 Verrucomicrobiaceae bacterium
CAGGTCCTGCTGCTCCTTGGTCAGGCGGTCGCCCTTCGGTGGCATGGCCAGATCGTCGGTGTCGGGCAGGGTGGTGGAGGTGTAAGTGGTGCTCTTGGAGGGATCGCCTGGGGTAAGGTTGCTGCCTTCTGAACCACCGGCGAGGAGCAGTTCCGGATTGTCCATGCGGAATTTGCCCTTGGGCTTCTTCACCTTGCCCTTGGCGTCGGTGTATTCCTTCTGATGGCACTCAAAGCAGCGATCCTTGAAGATGGGCAGGATCTGCTTTTCGAAGTCCACCTTGCCGGCGTCTTGGGCGGAGGCGGTGGTGGTGAAGGCGGCTAGCACGAGGGCGGCCGAGGCGGCGGTGATGAGGGATTTGGTGGTGATCATAGGTCAGGGGATAAACAAGGGAATTAAGTCAGCAGGATTTGTGGCGGTCAAGCTGCAACACAGCCCTTTCCGTCGCGCAGCGCGCTCACTTCAGCGTCATTTTACGCATTAGGGAGGCGATTTTTTCTTGGCTCTTGGCGACACGCTCAGCGGTGGGGGGCTCGTTATTGTCCCATTGGCGGCTGAGGTGGCCCAAAAAATCTCCAAGTGGGACGATCCGCTCGTGCAGCCGTGTAGCCGGGCTCAGCTTGGCGAACCGGTTTTGCATCTCTCGGAGCAGGGCGGGGGAGCCTACGGTTAAGGGCCAACTGGTCGGCTCACCGGACTCGGCCACGACGGTGGAGACCATTTCCAACAGGCGGGTCCAGATGCCAAGGTCGACCAACATGGCAAGGTCGTCGTCGCGCTGCTCATGCATGACGCGGCAGAGTTCCTGGTGGCCATCAACGACTTCCTGGCGCAAATCATCCCAATTCGCCTCCTCTGCTAGTTTGCCTTGAGCCATGAGCCGCGGAGCCAGCTTTTCACTGAGGCCGAGCACGCGGCAGTAGTTGAGGATGTCCTGGTTGTTGTTGCGGAACTGCTGTGCGTCCAGCGCTTGCATGGTCAGGAAGCTGTCCGCCATCAGTGCCCCGAGCGTGAAGGCGCTGGCAGGCCTCACTGTCGACGGTGGCGGAGGGGCCTCGCGGTAGAGTTGACGCCAGCGGGCTTTGACTCGGTGGCCAATGCCGTCCAGGAAGTCTGCGGGCGTCTGATCGGGAGTCCAGCCGGGCTCCTCGGTGACCAGGAGCATGGGGGCTGCCGAAAAAGGCTTGATCGTCAGCGCTGCTGGCGGAGGGGCGATCTCCTGGGCACCCACCGTCGCCCATGCTAGCAGCGCGCCCGTCAATGACAGGCCGAGGAGGCTAACAATGGTCTGGTGAGTGGGTCCGGTCATGTCACTTATTCGACGGTCACACTCTTGGCGAGGTTGCGCGGTTTGTCTACGTCGCAGCCGCGTGCCAGGGCCACGTAGTAGCTGAGCAACTGCAGCGGCACCACGGTGAGCAGGGGCGAGAGGATCGATTTGCAAGGGGGGACATAGACCACATCATCGGCGATCCGTTCGAGATCTGTGCAGCCTTCCGTGGTGATCGCGATGACCGGACCCTTGCGGGCTTTGACCTCTTCGATGTTGCTCACGTTCTTGTCGAACACGGCGTCATCGGGCGCGATAAAGACGCTGGGCAGGTCTGGCTTCACCAAGGCGATGATGCCGTGCTTCAGCTCAGCGCTGGGGTGGCCGCTTGCGTAGATATAGCTGATTTCCTTCATCTTCAGCGCACCTTCCATGGCGACGGGGTAGTTGAGCTGGCGGCCCATGAAGAGCATGCCTTCAGCGTTCACGTAGCGCTGAGCGATCTCCTTGATCAATGGCGCTTGCTTCAGGATGGATTCGATTTTCTCGGGAATGGCTTCCAGCTCGTCGATCAACTCCAAGCCATCCGTGCTGCTGAGGTGGTGGATGCGGCCGAAGAGCAGGCTGAGCAACGTCATGATCGTCACCTGCGAGGTGAAGGTCTTGGTCGCGGCCACGCCAATCTCAGGTCCGGCGTGAATGTAAACACCGCCATCGCTTTCACGGGCAATGGTGCTGGCCACGTTGTTGACGATACCGAGGCAGCGTAGGCCTTTGCGCTTCGCTTCGCGCAGGGCAGCGAGCGTATCAATGGTCTCACCACTCTGACTGACGACGAATTGCAGCGTGCTCTTCGTGGTCGGCACGTTGCGATAGCGGAACTCGCTGGCGAATTCGATCTCGGTCGGAATTCGCGCGAGGCTTTCCATCAAATACTCGCCCACCATCGCCGCATGATAAGCCGTGCCACAGCCGCTGAAGATAATGCGATCGATCTGGCGCAGCTCCATCGGCGACATGTTCAGGCCGCCCAGCACGGCGGTGGCTTCATCGCGCGAAAGGCGGCCGCGCAGGGCATTGCGAATGCTCTGGGGTTGCTCATGGATCTCCTTGAGCATGAAGTGCTCAAACTTGCCCTTGTCGGCATCGTCTTCAGTGAAGTCCACGCGGCTGACCTTCACACTGGCGGTGCGGTTGGTGTCGAGCGAACTCACGTCATAGCCATGGCGGGTCAGGGTGACGACGTCGTAGTCGTTGAGATAAATGACGTCGCGAGTATGGGCGACGATGGCTCCCACGTCACTGGCAAGGAATTGCTCGTCCTTACCCAAACCCACCACCAATGGGCTGCCAAGTCGTGAACCGACGATGACGCCGGGGGCATCCGCATGGATGACAGCCAGCCCGAAGGTGCCCTTCACGCGGGTGAGCGCCACCTGGATGGCATGGACGAGGCGTTGCTTGGGGTCGGTCTCTTCGGAGGCGTCGTAATACTTGCCGACTAGGTGTGCCAGCACTTCGGTATCGGTTTCCGATTGGAAGGTGTGACCATCGGCGAGCATGGCCGACTTCAGGCTCTGGTAGTTCTCGATCACGCCATTGTGGACAAGGGCAAGCTTGCCCGACTGGTCCTTGTGCGGATGCGCATTCTCATCTGTCGGAGCGCCGTGTGTGGCCCACCGGGTGTGGCTGATGCCCAGGTCGCCGGGCGGGTTAGCCTCGCTTACCACTTGGCGCAGGTTTTCGATGCGGCCAGCCTTGCGATACACGTCGATACCGCCGTCGGTCCACAGCGCAATGCCTGCGGAATCATAGCCACGATATTCAAGTCGACGCAGCCCGTCGAGAAGGATGGGGCTTGCCTGACGTTTGCCGATGTAACCAACGATGCCACACATAGTGAAATGGAGGGGGTATTTGAGATTTTTTAGAAAGAAGCTCAAAGTACCCTCATCCCACCGGTCTGGCTACCCGGAAATCTGGGAGAGTTAGGGGCAAAATCTGTGCTGCGTCTAGCCGGCCAATGCACGCCCCTAGCATTCAAAAGCGTGGGGCCTAGGAGTTCCTGCACGGCATCGGGGCGCATGGATCTCGATGGGAGAGTTGTCGCTGAAAACCAAAGCCAAACTTGGAATCGCCAGCGCGCTGTGGCATGATACAACCCAAGCCATGCAAATCCTGGAACAACTCGGTCTGGCCCTCGGTCTCGCCTCGCTCGCTGGGGTCAACCTCTATCTCACCGTGCTGCTGTCCGGTGTGATGGTGCACTTCAATCTGTTGCACCTTGGCGACAAATATGCGGACCTCGCCGCGCTTGGACATCCGTGGGTCATCGGCGTCGCAGGCGCGCTGTTCATGGTTGAATTTTTCGCGGACAAGGTGCCCTGGGTTGATTCGCTGTGGGACAGCGTGCATACCTTCATTCGGCCTGTGGGCGGCACGCTGCTCGCCTTGCAGGCGGTGGGTGAGATGCCGCCCCATGTGCAAGTCGTGGCAGGGCTGCTCGCAGGCGGTGCCGCATTGACCACGCATACGGCGAAAGCGGGCACCCGGCTTCTGGCCAACCATTCACCAGAGCCGGTCTCAAATGTGGCGCTCAGCGTTGGTGAAGACGTGGCCGTGGTGGGTGGCTCGTTGATGGTGATGCTGGTGCCAGTGGTGGCGTTCTTCTTCTTTGTCATCGTTCTGACCGTGCTGTGGTTGGTCTTGCCCCGCCTATGGCGCACACTGCGGGGGTCATTTTCTTTTGTGAGAGGGAAGTGGCGAGAGCTGACAAATAGGCCCGCCCACTCGTAGTGAGCGCTGCCATTTCGCGCTTCCCATCGCTCGCCTTGCTGCTTTATTTCGGCTTTCTTTCATGGCCGAACGCACCCCTGTTATCATGAACCCCGCTGCCCGCAGCACCAAGGCCGCGCGGATGGTCACCACGGTGCAGGCGTTGAAGCCAAAGCCGGAGATGCACTACACGAGCTATGCGGGGCATGCGGCGCTAATCGCGGAGCAACTGGCCCGTGAAGGATGTGAGCTGATTGTGGCCGCAGGTGGTGACGGCACCGTCAATGAGGTGCTGCAAGGTATCTGCAAAGTGAATGCCACACGCCCTGACACGAGCACGCACACGGCACTGGGCACGCTGCCCGCAGGCACGATGAATGTCTTCGCCTATGAGATCGGCTATCCTAGCCATCGCAAGCTGTCCAAGCCCTGGCAGATCATGTCCAGCGGTTCCCGAAAGACTATCGACCTCTGGATGGCCAACGACCAGTATTTCCTCCAACTCGCAGGCATCGGTGTGGATGCCGAAGTGGTTCGCCACACGACCTGGGACATGAAGAAGCGCTACGGCCCGCTGAGCTACGTCATGTCCGGCATTCGCGTGCTCAACGATCGGCCGCCTTGCCTCTCGGTGCGTCTGCCGGGCCGTCCTGACATGCTGGGTAGCCTGGTGCTGGTCGGCAATGGCAAGCATTACGGCGGGCCATTTAGTATGTTCCGCCGGGCACGCCAGCGCGATGGCTTACTGGATGTGATAATCTTCCGCGAGCGCCTGAATGCTTGGCATGGTCTGCAAATGCTGTGCGGGGCGCTGGTGGATGGCTACCGCAGCTCCGAAGACATCGACTACCTGCAACTGGACGAGTTCACAGTCGTGTCGGAGGCCACCACTGCATTGCAAGTCGATGGTGAACTCTCCGGCCACACCCCTGTGATCTTCAAGAAAGCGCCATTCCCACTGCGCATTGCTGCGCTTTGATGCCATGCACCTGCCGTCGCTGATCGAGCACAAGCGCGAAGGCGGCACGCTGAGCGCTGACGACATTCGCGCCATCATCACCGGCTTCACCCGTGGTGAGGTGCCTGATTATCAGATGAGCGCGCTAGCGATGGCCATCTACTTCAAAGGCATGTCGGCGGAGGAGACGGCGTCCCTGACCGACGCCATGCTGCACAGCGGCTCCACGTTGCATTGGGCGGAGAAGGCACCGCTGCGCGTGGACAAGCACAGCACGGGCGGAATCGGCGACAAGACCTCTCTCATCCTCGCGCCGCTGCTCGCCTGCGACGGCGTGTGGGTGCCTATGATCTCCGGGCGTGGGCTCGGCATCACCGGTGGCACGCTGGACAAGCTGGATTCAATCCCAGGCTTCCGCACGCAGTTGAGCGAGACGGAAATTTACCAAGTCGTTTCAGACATCGGCTGCGCCATGGTCGGGCAGACGCCGAATCTCTGCCCCGCAGACAAGAAGCTCTACGCCCTGCGTGATGTGACGGGCACGGTCCCAAGTATCCCGCTGATCACGGCCAGTATCATGTGCAAAAAATTGGCCGAGGGACTGAACCGTCTGGTGCTGGATGTGAAGTATGGCAGCGGTGCCTTCATGAAGACCCGCGAGCAGGCCGACGCGTTGGCCCGCAGCATGGTCGATGTTGGTCGAGCTATGGGCGTGCGCTCCTCCGTCATGCTCAATCCGATGGACGAGCCCACGGGCGAAGCCGCAGGCAATGCGTTGGAGGTCAGCGAAGCGGTGCGTTGTCTGAAGGGCCAAGGCCCGCCCGATTTGGAAGCCATTGTGCTCGACCTTGCGGTGGCTGTCAGCATCTCCAGTCGCGAACAACTGCAAGCGATGCTGCACGACGGCAGAGCGTGGAAGAAGTTTCAACAAATGGTCCACGCCCAGCATGGCGATGTGTCGTCGCTGGAGCGCTTGGACCGTGTCCATCGCGCGCCCGTCGTTCGGGAGTTCAAATCGAGCCGCAGTGGCATCCTCACAAAGATGGATGCCCGCACCGTCGGCTTGGTCTGTGTGCAACTCGGTGCCGGTCGTGCGAAGGCCAGCGATCCCGTGGACTTTGCCGTCGGCTGCGATGAGATTGTGAAGACCGGCACGCCGGTGGAGTTTGGCGATGTGCTGTTGCGCATTCACGCTCGCAGCGATAGTGCCGCAGAGCAGGCTTTGCAGATGCTGCGCGAAGGCGTGATGGTGGAGTGATTCCATTGAAAAACGGGCTGGATCATCTCGTTTCAGGGCGCACCCCAGCCCATGATCAAGTCTCTTTGCTGCCTCAGCGCCCTCCTTTTCTCCGCCCACTGCCTCCCCGCGAGCGATGTCCCCGCGAGTGATCCTGATCTTCCGCAGCCCTTCGATTACCGTGCATTGCAATCTGTCGTGACGCAGTCGCCTTTCAGTCGCACGGTCAGTTTCGATCAGACCTACCAGCTCACCGGTATTGCCTATGTGGATGGGCATCCGGTGGCCACGCTCTTGAACAGAGAAACCAAAAAGTGATTTGTCATTACGGATCAGCCGAATGAGCAGGGCTGGAAGCTCTTGGGCGGCAGTGCCGAAACCGATCCCAACCACGGCCAAGTAGAGATTCAGGTGGGGGCCGAGATCATCAACCTGCACTTGAACGGCGTCTCGCCTCCACCGGACAAGGAGGGGAAAGGTGGCAAGAAAATGCAGCTCCCAGGCTCGGACAAGCCGCGTGATAGTCAGAAAATTCGCCCTTCCAACTACCTCGGCGAGCACGGCAAGGAACTTTACGCCTCCCTCTCTCCAGAAGCCCGCGACA